>NZ_JBXWSJ010000017.1:0-82658 GCF_059613365.1 Ruegeria sp. BHSA163 | reverse complement strand
CTCTTGCGGAAAACCGGCTCTAAAGAAACTGTTCAGCAGGGCTTCAAAACTGCTGGGTTCGCAACGTTGACGCACGTCACAATTGCAGACAACACAAAGAAGTGACGCGACGCGTACAATAAAATTCCGAGTTTTTACATCTAGTATTGTGAATGATTGAATTGATTTGAAGTTAGGCAACACTGCTCTCAACCAAGTAACTCGGCCTATTCGGCCGAAAAATGCGGCTATCTTCAGCACAAGAACTTACAAAGCATGGCCATTTCGATTGAGCATTTGAAGTAAAAACGGCGGCACCTCCGACCTCCGATGAACCAAAGGCTCAAGGCGAATTTTGCTACGATTGGATCGCATGCTCAGCCGTTTTCAGATTGGTTGAGCCAAAACAGCCTGTTTGGATTTAAACAGGTTGCATTCGCATATCTAATTATGTCTAGACTCAGTCAGAAGAAAACTGAGCGAGTATATTGTGCGCAAAATCGACAGTAACAGCAAAGGCTATAAGACCTTGCGAACAACCGTGTTAATAGCCATAGCTCCAATTTCAGCCCCGTTTATTTTTTGGCGATACGCTTTCATAAAAAAGAAATGGCGACTTGCTTTCCGGAATACGCAATCGAAGCCGCGCCTGACCGAAAGGCAGGCGCGTATTCTGGACAGCTATCTGTGGTCTGACGAGCACGAAACAGCCTTCTCTAAAATATTATTTTTACGAAAGAACTTGGAAAATACGGACCCTGAGTATTTTGAGCTAACCAAAGCTTTAGCTTCATATCTTGTCAACTTAGGCAGGCCAGACGACGCGCTGAACGAGATTTCCACTGTAGATTACGATGGACTACCTCAAAAAGCTAAGGCTGCCTGTATTCGCCTTAAGGCCCTTTGCCTATACAAAGTTGGCAGAGGAGATGAAGCAAGAGAACTAATGGCGTTGAAAACAGAATTTCAGCCCGAAAATCAAGATCTCGCCGTTGCAGCAGGCGTCGAAAGCGACGACAGCATGAAGATCGAATATCTCAACAGGATATTAGCGAGTTCAATGCTCTCGCCTTTGTCCAAAGCGGATCCTTCGAAAGCTCTAAGCCTAAGCAATATAACAAGTTGTTCTCCGCATTGTAAAATTCCTGATATCGGGCGCTTTTCGATAATTTTTCCAGTCTACAACGCCGAAGAAACGATAGAAACGGCCGTTCGATCAATCTTAAACCAAAGCTATTCGAACCTAGAAGTTATACTTTGTGACGATTTCAGTACAGATGGGACGCTCGAAGTTCTCCTACGGCTTTCAAAGGACGACCCTCGTATCAAGATCATTCAGAATAAGAGAAATATGGGTGCATACAAGACCCGGAACGAAGGGTTCCGGGCGTCCGTCGGACAATTTATTTTGGTTCACGATTCCGATGACTGGTCGCACCCCCAAAGAGTCGAGATGCATGCCGCTGCATTTTATCGCAACCCTTCGCTTGTAGCGTGTGGAAGTGATTGGGTGAGGGTGACGCCTGACTTTGAGGTTACATCATGGCGCCTTGATGCTTACCCGATAAGATTGAGCTATCCCTCATTCACTGTCCGTCGCGAGGTTATAAATGAAATTGGCGAATGGGACGAAGTACGCGTCTCTGGTGACGCAGAGTTTATTTACCGTGTTGAAAAGTTCTACGGTAAAACCGCTGTAGAGTGGATCGCGAAAGACGTACCCTTGGCGATCAGTCTTTCCACAGACAGCTCTCTGACGGGGACCTCCGAGACGCACGTAGGCACCACAAGACACGGATTGCGCCGTTACTACCATGAGGCTTACAAATTTCGGTGGCGCAAAGAGTTATCCTTCGACGAGAAGGAGCGGAAATTGGCGTTGAAGTATGCGCCCAAAGCAATAGCTTCTAGAAATCCAGGAGTTGAACCCGCCGACCAGATCGTACAAGTTGATTGTCGACTACCTGAAGCCGTTGGAAACCTTTTGAACTTTGTAACATCCAAGAGCGAACGTGCCGTAGTAATGCACGTGCCTGAAGTGGTCTACAAGCTGCCCGCCGGAGACACGTTTTGCGACGAGTTTTTTAACGCAGTAGACGAATTGAACCTAGCGGTGGTTCACAAGAGGGAGTGTGTCGAAAACGCCGAAACATGGCGTGTTTTTTCGAATGGGGATCGGTTAAAAATACCGAGTCAAAGAGTCTAAAGTACTCCTGGAATCGGAGGGAAGATGTTGCCTTTGGGTAAAGTCAAATCAGAAGATGCGAATAAACCTGGAAACTATCAAAGTGGAAATTACTGGGAGGCTCGATCTGACCTCATATACTATCGATATGTTGACTACGTAGTTCGCGTGCTTGGGGCAGAAGCCTCTTCGTTAATTGACGTCGGAACTGGAAACTGTCCCTACCTCGAATGGTTTCCATGGATAGGCCGTCGCGTTTCAATTGACATAAGTAGCCCATATGTATCGAACAACGTGGAGGGAATCGAGGCTAATGTCCTTAACTATCAATTTAAGGAACGGTTTGATCTTTGCTTATGCCTTCAAGTCCTCGAACACGTCCCAGACCCGATCAGCTTTTCTAGAAGGCTTTTAGAAATAGCAGACTTAGTAGTGATAACAGTCCCTTTTCAATGGCCGGAAGGACAAACTAAAGGTCATTTGAACGATCCTGTGGATTTGAAAAAGCTGACAAAATGGGTCGGCAGATCCCCTAACTTTTCGACCGTCATTGCCGAACCATTTCGATTCAAAAAACACGAACGGCTTTTGGCAATTTATGATGTAAACTTACCAAAAAGAAAATTTGGTCGTCAGGATATTGAGAACCGCAGATTGCCAAAGAGCTGGCCGTAAATTTTCATGATTTTAGCGAGCTGCCCCAGCGACCTCAGCTGCAAAGTAAACAGCAAGCAAATAAATGAGAGACTGGACGCAAAAGCCAGAATCGCCAGCGGCGTGTTGCGGCTTTCCGGCTCAGTCAGAGTTGCACCGGAATCAACACCGGTAGTTTGCTGCAGAGCGTTGATATTAAATCAGAATTGGTGAGCAACGTGGAAGCCGCAAGTAAGACAGCCCTTTGCCCTCTCGAAATGCGCTTGGAGGAGATCCAAAAAGGCGTCTTTACACCCAGGGCGGGTAACATTTTGCATGACAAAGGATAAAGCTGGAAGCCAGATCCCCCGGCAACGTATGAAAGGGATATCGGACATATTTAATGCGCCAAGTTTTTAAGACGCTCACTTATTTTTATGAACTCCTCCAAAAAATTATAAATTATATGAGCCCATCACCCAGCATGCAGAGCGGTAAAAATCTCTTCAAAGATCTTCATCGTCATAGCCATCTTGGGCTTCCCGGTCTCTTCAAGAGGTGGGAACACATCGGAAACTCTCCTTTCCAGAAAAGTTGCTATCTTTTCAGTATCAGCAGCCCGAAGCTGAAGGATCGCGTTGCGCTCTTGCAGCGACAACAACGCCACCTTATCGCGCAGGCATGGCAGTGTTTCCTGAATACGCCCCAAGTTTCGCACCAGCGCAGCGGACTCGTCTCGGTCAGGCTTGGCGTGGTTCATCAAACGCTTATATTCCACCAAATAAGGATGCAGGGAGACGTTCAAAGCGCCCTTTGACACCGTCAGATTGTCGTAAGGATCTACTTCGATGCCGCTGAGCACGGCGGCGGCTAACCCTCGTTCATCGCGGATCAACTCTTCGAATACTAAGATGCGAACTTTGGCAAAGTGCTCTGCAAAGATGTCGATATTGGCTCCTACATTCAGGATCTGAGCTTTGTCGATATATTCTTGAATTGTCCGGGTCTGGTTCGTTTTTTTGATAGACTCTTGATAGATCGACATCGCAAAACTGTCCGGGCGCCGCACCGTCAGCAAAATTTCACAGTCTTCGCCAAAAGTGCGCACCATCTCCTCCACGTAGCGCCGTCTTGCGCCCAGATGATCCAATCCCTCGTGGTCACGAATGGTGTAGCGGAAGAAAGATTCAGTGCTGAGAAACAGTGTGTCCTCAGCGCCCATCATTCTGACTTGCTCCGCCACGAACTTCTGCAACCGCGGGCCGTGAGCTTCACAATCTTCGGCCAGTAAACGCCCCAAAGCGTGATGCCCAGCCATATCCTTTTCGCCGATAGCTCGCAGCGAAGGGTAATGGAATCCTGCTTTAGCCAAAGCCTTGCGCGACTGTTTCAGGGTCTTTTGCAGCGTAGTTGTGCCTGTCTTATGCAGCCCGACATGTAGGATTTTGGTAACCATTCAAAATTTGCTCAGCTATATGTTTGTTTCAGACCCACATCAAAGCTCGACCTTAAATCGGAGCAATTTCTCCGGCATAGACAATATCGACCAATGCAAAGCTATACTCACTTTCCGTGTCGTTTGGGGGCATTCTGGCCGAAGGCCGCGTTACAACGTTTGTACTATCCAGTTCTTGTATTGCGCGTGCGTTCAAAACATCTACTTTCACAACTGTCGGCTCTGTGGTCGCCGCACACTTACCGAAAAAAT
Organism: Ruegeria sp. BHSA163; assembly: GCF_059613365.1. NCBI lineage: Bacteria > Pseudomonadati > Pseudomonadota > Alphaproteobacteria > Rhodobacterales > Roseobacteraceae > Ruegeria > Ruegeria sp. BHSA163. The sequence continues at coordinate 78,153 of NZ_JBXWSJ010000017.1, read as the reverse complement.
ACTGCTCAGGCACGATCACATTCATTAGGAAATCGAAGCGACTCTTTGCAAAGGCTTTGCGATAGATACCCACATTCACAGATTTATCCGCATGATGATATACAAGGATGCCGTCTTGACGGGTCGAAACTATAATCAAGGCGACAATCTCTCCTGTGAGTTTGAATCCAAAACTTTTGCCTTCTGGCACAAGGGCCGCGGTTTCTTCGACCAGACGGTTTTGGAAAGACTTGCGTTCGAATTCAGGCGGAACAATATTATCAAAAATTCCCTCTTGTACCGCTGACCGGGCCTCCGCAAAATGATCCAGATTCACGGGCAAAGTATCGCGCGCACAGCTGCGACCTGCGCCTGCTGCGATCCGCGACGCCAGCATTTCGCCAATCATAATCTGGAAGGGCTTCGCATAATGGCTCAAATCGCGATACCACCCTTCGGCATCGCGCGGAGATCCCATGGGGCAACGTTGAATTATTTCCTGATTTACGTCGATTGTTTCAATGCCGTAGCGCATGTTTATCATAACGGCGCCGGACACTAGGGACGAAAGTTTTGGTTTTGACGCCATCCGCCGATTGACCAAGAGCGGGCAAATGATCTGCGCGCGCGGGGCTTCAGTACGTAGTTTACGCACCAACCCCTCATAGGTTTTGGACCAATTTAGAACGGACCGAAACGCTGACAACTCAGCATCATTGAGCACATATTCAACGACAATGACATCCGCATCAAGATGCGGTCGCTTCGAAAGTAATTGCCAGATTCCAAAGTGAGAAAACGTACCGCCAATAGAGACATTGGCCAGCTCAATATCGCATCTGGCCCTGTTCTTGAGCATCTCGATTGCAGGGCGAACATAGCCGTCCGCCATTAAGGAATTTGACCCTCCAATCACACAAATTTTCATTGTACTTGGCATAGCGTGATCTTTCTTAATCATAAAGCCCTTCAGAAACTCTGAGGGAATATCTGTGTGATAGCTTAGAAGGTGACTATGTTTTCTGTCTTTCGTTGCCGTCTTCTTGGTTGAACAGCTCGCGCCGCAAACGCCTTTTTATAGCTTCCTCTTTTATGCCGTTCAGTTTGACTTTTGTTAATTCGAAGGAGTGTTTAATTGGAAACTCACATGGCTTGGCGCTTTGCTAGCCGTTTTGTTATTAAAGCCAGTTTACATACATATCTTATATGACACGGAGTGGTCTACGGTGACGTCTCCGACATATAAGTCTGGCAGCGAATGGGCGAGGAAATATTCATAATATGACATTGAAGAAAAAGGAGTTGGACTTGCGTTGAATAACATCTTGTCTCACCTAGTATTCAACAATCGAACAAGTTGAGGCCCAAAATGAGGTGTTGCAAGGAAGCCCTTTCCATGTCTTGATGCCTGTTTGTCATTGATTGACGTCCATTGACATTATTCACCAAATAGCTAGTTGAGACAATCAAGTAGGTATTATTTTCGCAGACGTTTCCGAGCCAGGTGTCAGACGGCATGTGTTAATTGTATTGGCTACGACGCTAGGTCCTTGAACCCATAAACCCATGTCCAGAAACTGAACCAATAAACCGGGATCTTAAAGCTATCATTTCAAGCTAATCAAATTGAGCAAGGTACGCAGGCACCTCGCTTTCGGGCTAACTTACTCAAAAATTGCGGTTTATATCGGGCAAAAGACCGGAAGTGCCAGCTGCATACAAGTTTGGGGTAGTTTTCAACCAACATTTTCGACGATACATGAGCGGTATCTTGCAGTAGGGGGATGACGGGCTCTTGCAAAAAGTTCTTATCACAGGAACCGCAGGCTTTATCGGGTTTCATCTGGCAAAACTGTTGCTTTCAAATGGTGACAGGGTTCACGGTTTTGATGGCATGACGGACTATTACGACGTCCAATTGAAGCAGCGCCGCCACTCGACTTTGTTGCAAAATCCAGGTTTTTCGTGCGATGAACGAATGCTTGAAGATGCAAGGGCATTTGACGAAACCGCAGACAGGTTCGAGCCTGACGTCATTGTCCATCTCGCTGCGCAAGCAGGTGTCCGGTATAGCTTGGAGAACCCGCGCTCTTATATCGAAAGCAACGTCGTTGGAACATTTAATGTCATGGAGGCTGCCCGTCGTCATGCCGTCAAACACTTGCTGATGGCGTCAACGTCTTCAGTGTACGGCGCAAACACTGAGATGCCATTCAATGAGTGTAAAAAAGCTGATACCCAGCTCACCATTTATGCGGCAACGAAAAAGGCTAATGAAAGCATGGGTCATTCCTATGCCCACCTTTGGAACTTACCCACCACAATGTTCCGCTTTTTCACTGTTTATGGACCGTGGGGGCGACCAGATCTCGCCCTATTCAAATTCGTGGACGCAATTCTGAAAGGCCGACCTATTGATGTTTACAACCATGGTGAAATGTATCGGGACTTCACCTATGTCGAGGACCTAGTGAGGGCAGTTGCCTTGTTAATCAACACTATTCCAGTACGTCCAGACAACCCGGGAGACATAGAAGACGGGGATAGCCTTAGCCCCGTCGCGCCTTATCGCATAGTCAACATCGGGAATTCAGAAAAGGTCCGCTTGTTGGACTTCATCAATGTCATCGAAGAGTGCTTAGGAAGAAAAGCTATCCGCAACTATATGGAAATGCAGATGGGCGATGTACCGGCTACTTGGGCAAATACTGATCTTCTGCAAAGATTGACAAATTATCGCCCACAAACGAACTTCAAAGAAGGAGTTCAGAAGTTTGTCGACTGGTATCTTCATTACTACAAATAGGCATAGAAAATGTTATGCAATTCGATTGTATTCGTGCAAATTCGCTCAGGAATTGTTGCAAACTGAGCTTCCATTAAACGTGTTTTTGCGCTGATCATGCTCTTCGGGGCGATAGTAGACATTGCGCAGAAGCTCTTAGGAAATTGCCTGTAAGGCAATTGGCTATTTTCCAGAAACATTGGTTCGCTTCGATTCGCTGTTTTCATTCAAAGGAAATTTTCTTGATGCTTTGGGCGTCTCTGCCCATCTAAACTCCGTTATGTTCACGGCGAGTAACGAACTAATAACCAACAATAATTTCATTTTGGTATTCAGTTTTGCTCCAGTTTTTTCTTTGAAAGGTAAACATAGCAACTTGCCGAGTTCCGCTTCCTATACGCTTAGTTTGCAGCGAAACGACTAGACACGTAAAATTATGAAGCAGAAAGTCTCCTTGTTTTGACCAAATGGTAGTGATCGCTGTCACTAACTAAGTGATCACCAAAACATTGATCATCTGCGGTCTTCCGAGACACCATTCAAATCAGCCCTTTAATTTGCAATTCATTCCGAAGCAGGTTTTCCTGTTTCTCGCGAACGTTAGACAAATCTACAGGCCGAACATCCCAACCCAATGGTTCAGGTTTATTTTCGTAATAAATCTTGGTCAGCGTTTCAAGAAAACCAAAACGACTACTGGTTCCTCTTCGAAGAATCAGCACGGGAATGCCCATGGCAAGACAGGGTGCTGCCGCATGGTGCAAAGGTGTGATAACCAAGCCGGCGTTCTGACGGTAGGCTTCTAGTAGGGCTTCTGTTGTGCGCTCTGCATTCTTAAGATCCTGTGTTTCCAGTGGCCAAGTATGAAGTGGCATGCGTTGATATACCATCCGGGCACCTACCAGTAGTTCCTTAGGTGCATCGCATAACATTTGAACCGGCAAAGCACCCGCCCCGTCACCGAACACAATGTAGGTGAGAGGATTTTCTGGAAGCTCTTTTCGGCGCGGAAGGCTCAAGCTAAAGCATCCGGAGACATAAGCTTCAATACCATTTTCTCTGCAGGCCCTTGCGGTCGCAGGGTCACGACAACCGATTGGACCAAATGTACGCAGATGTTCAGCGAATTCTGCAATTACTGGGGCTTTGGCCTCGAATCCCAAGAAAATAGGACTAACATTATTGGGGATCGGAAAGCATCGGCTTTTGAAACAGCCATTTAAAATTACGGCGACAGGATGACCGTTGTAGCTAGGCAAGGTATCGCGATCTATGGAAACAATTCGATCTTGCGTAATTCCAAGTCGGTTCAACGCATATCGAACTGCCAGAGATTGTACGTTGTCACCTAGATTAACATTGAAAGAGCCAAATCTGTCGTACTCTTTTTGAAAAAGAGGAGATCCGTGATAGCTAAAACTTAGAACGCCTACCTTCACTTTTTACGCCTTTCGAATGTTGTTGCTAGGTTACTAGCGATTAAGCTAATCGCAAAGAAACTTGTTAAGAAGCTTACCTTGCAACCTTAGTGGAGACCTAAGGCCCACTGGTAGTTTCTTATGCACCTCGCAATCTAGAACTAATTCTGAGCGTCAAATGAAGGGAAATTCCTATAAGCACGGCCATTTTATGCCAAATCATAATTTTGGAGTTCCCAAGTTTTGAAAGTTTTCCAAACGAGGATTAATTACTGGGTTGTCTGAAAAGTCGGAAATTTTGCCCCCTATACAATCGTAGCCTTCAACTTATTGTTATTTCAGACGAAGACTAAGACGGCGCACTATTCAGCGCTCAACCCTCGGCAATTTGGAAAAATTTTCAAAGTTTCACAAACGAGGACTAGCTTTAGCCTATCCAGTTCACGATAGACCTATTTCGGTCATTCCGTCGGGATTTCGACCATTAACGCCTCGGGTACGGTATCGGACACTGACCGATCCAAAAAAAGCGTATAACGATGCAGCGCTCGCAAACCGGATCTGGTAGCGAAGCTCGGTCAGACCTCGGATTGAATCAAAGCCGCGCTAGCGAAATCAGATATCTCGTCCAAAGAGCCAAAGCCATAGCAGGAGCGGAATCGGCGGACTCTGGCTGTCTCGGGTTACAGAACGTAACGGCTGAGATCACTTGACTTCGTCAACTCACCTAAATTGTCGCTGACAAATTGGGCGTCGATCAAAATCTCGGATCCCGCTTTGTCAGGGGCGACAAACGAGAGTTCCTCGAAGACCCGTTCCATCACGGTATAAAGCCGTCGTGCACCAATGTTCTCAATACTTTGGTTTACGTCAGCCGCGATACGGGCAAGCGCGGCGATGCCGTCTTCGCTAAAGCTGACGGTGACATCTTCCGTGCCCATCAACGCCGTGTATTGAAGGGTAAGAGCATTGTCGGTTTCGGTCAGGATGCGCACAAAATCTTCTTCGGTCAGTGCCCGCAGCTCGACACGGATCGGTAGACGGCCCTGAAGTTCTGGAAGTAAATCTGAAGGTTTGGCTATGTGAAAAGCGCCACTAGCGATGAATAAGATATGGTCGGTTTTGACTGGTCCATGCTTTGTGGAAACAGTCGTTCCCTCGATAAGTGGCAGTAAATCGCGTTGAACACCCTCACGACTGACGTCACCGCCGCGGGCGTCGGAGCGTGCGCACACCTTGTCGATCTCATCCAGAAACACAATTCCGTTCTGCTCGACGGATTCAAGGGCCGTGCGTGTTACGATCTCATCATCCAACAGCTTATCGGCCTCTTCACCAATCAACGCGTCGTAACTATCAGCAACGGTCATGCGACGTTTCACCGTCCGCCCGCCAAAAGCTTTGCCGAAAATATCGCCAAGGTTCATCATTCCCATTTGGCTGCCGGGTTGACCCGGAATGTCGAACATCGGCATCGGGTTTGAAGTATCCGCTAGCTCCAATTCGATCTCCGTTTCGTCTAACTCACCGGCCTTGAGTTTCTTGCGGAACATTTCGCGCGTAGACTCGCGGGCATCTTCTCCAGCAATTGCGGCAATAACCCTGTCTTCGGCCGCCTGATGGGCGCGGGCTTTGACGTCCTCACGCATGTTTCCGCGGGTTTGGATTATAGCCGCATCGACGAGATCACGTACGATCTGTTCAACGTCGCGCCCTACATACCCCACCTCGGTGAACTTAGTTGCTTCAACCTTAATGAACGGAGCGCGCGCCAATCTGGCCAGTCGACGGCTGATCTCGGTCTTGCCGACGCCCGTAGGGCCGATCATCAGGATATTTTTTGGGTAAACCTCGTCACGGATATCGTCTGGAAGTTGCTTGCGCCGCCAGCGGTTGCGCAGTGCAACGGCAACCGCGCGCTTCGCATCCTTCTGACCAATGATAAATCGATCAAGTTCCGAGACTATTTCGCGCGGGGTTAGGTCGGTCAAAGGGCGGTCCTTTCAGTCGGCATGAGTCGGTTGCGGCTTAGGTAATCACGGTGCAGGCGAAAACAACCAAATCAATTTTCTTGGCTGCGTTGGTTAGCAATGCCTCATCAGGTTTGCAAACCCTTTCCTTAGGTGAATTACACCCGCTCTGTTACAGTGATTTCAAGGTGTTGAGGGCCAGGAGCACGGAAATGACAAAAATTGCGAAGATCACCCTGCTGTTTGTTGTGTTCGTGGACCTGATTGGGCAAGGGCTGGTCTTTCCGATAATCAACTCTTTGATTATGGAAACGAAGTCCGGGTTTTTGCCGGAAAGCACTCCTGTCGGAACCCGACATCTATATTACGGGCTGGTTATTGGGTGTTTCTTCCTGTCCTGGTTCCTTGGCGTCGTTTACGTCTCTAAGGTGTCAGATTCGATCGGACGAAAAAATGCGTTGTTGGTCTGTTTGGGTGGTGCACTGGCAGGGTATGCACTGACAATAGCAGCGCTGTATCTCAATAGCCTACTAATGTTGATCATAGGCCGGTCAATAACGGGCTTCACAGCCGGAAACCAACCGATTGCGCAGGCGGCAATGATAGATGGCAGTACTGATGCCGCCGACCGGGATCGGAATATGGGGTATATCATAACGGGCGTAAGCTTTGGATTGGTCGGAGGGCCGATTATAGGAGCAGTGCTTTCCGACGCGGCCTTGCTGGGGAGTTTTGCAACCTTAAAGACACCCTTTTATGGGGCTTTTGTTCTGGTCTTGATCGCAATTTTCCTCGTGCTTTTCTTTTTCAAAGATATGCGCACTGAACGAACAGCTTTTGTTTTTCGACCGCGCGATGTCACTGACAGCCTAATCGCAGTTCGCGAACACCCTATGGTTCTGAAAATCTTGCCTGTTTATGCGCTGTTCATGATTTCAAACGTTACGTTTTATGTCTTTGTCGACAACTACCTGACCAGCGCTTGGGGATACGGTGTAATTGGTGGCAGTATGGCAATGGTTGTCATCGGGATTGCGCTGGCTTTTTCCAGCACGTTTCTTGTGAAGCCTGCGCAAGAGCGTTTCAGCAAACACCTGATCATCTATACTTCGTTGGTTGTTATGGTGATCTGTGGCCTTGGCTTTGCATTTAGCCCCAGTGGCGTTCTGAGCTATGTCCCCGTCTTTTTCTTCTATTTCTTCTTTGGCGTGTCGTACCCGACTTTGCTGGGCCTGTTCTCATCTGCTGTCAGCGAGACAGATCAAGGATGGGTAATGGGCGTTACTACTGCAGTTTTCTGTTTGGCAGGCGGGGTCATGTCCTTGATCGGCGGCGGATTGATGAGTATCGATATCCGCCTGCCTTACTACATTGTGATCGCTGCAGCCGTCCTGGGTTTGATTGGAATGCACAGGCGATGGAAAGGTAAAGAAATTTCGACCCTGCTGGCCTAGATCGTTTCTACCGTCAGGTTCCCGTTGGTATAAACGCATATATCAGCGGCTATCGCCATAGCACTACGGGCCACCTGTTCGGCGGACTTGTCGCTTTCCATCATTGCGCGCGCTGCCGCCAAGGCAAAGTTTCCACCTGAACCGATGGCAGCAACGTTGTGCTCTGGTTCCAGCACATCCCCTGCCCCGGTTATGACGAAGAGATCCTTACCGTCTGTAACGATAAGCATTGCCTCAAGTTTTTGCAGGTATTTATCAGTACGCCAATCTTTGGCCAGTTCGACCGAAGCACGGGCCAGCTGCCCGGGTGTAGCCTCCAACTTTGCCTCTAGTCTTTCAAGAAGGGTAAACGCATCCGCCGTAGAACCGGCAAATCCTGCGACGATTTCAAACCCGCCCGGTGACAGGCGACGTACCTTTCGCGCAGTGCCCTTAATAACGGTTTGGCCAAGGCTTACCTGACCGTCACCGGCGATGACGACTTGATCGCCTTTTTTGACACCAATTATCGTCGTGCCATGCCAACCGGGAAAATCGCTGTCTGCCATCAAAGCCTCCGTTACTACAGTCGCTATATATGGGCCGGTCACGGTGTTGGCGCAACCCGTTCTAAAACTGCTCAAAAGATATGCAAAAATTGCAATTCGGGGTTGTTGGACTAGCATTTGTGAGTCCGCAGGCGCGGCACTACATGACAATTACAACCGACAACGGGTCGGCTGTTTCAGATTGAGGGAATGCGCAAATGGCACAAACTGCAACAAAACACGCACCACTCGGAGCAGCTACCATCCTGCACGTAGTAAACGCGTTCACCACCGCCTTCGATGATGCTTTCGAATGGAACAAAAACCGCAAGACTCGCAAAGTTCTGTCGGGTCTTACTGATGCACAGCTGGATGATATCGGGCTGGAGCGCTCAGAAATAGCAAAGATCTAAATCCGCGCTTGGACTTTGAAATTCGAACAGCCGCCCGGTCGTCCGAGCGGCTTATTCTATTTTAGCTTCGTACAAACTTATCCGACTGGTCGGGCAGAAACGCTTCCACAGCGGCGGTCGCTATCACATGGCGGTTTCCGGAAGCTTCATCTTCAACATCCAGCCCACCCTTTACGGCCCGCACTTCTGCGCGACCACGTGGTAAATCTTGGGCTATTAGATCGCAGTCAACCTGTTCGGGTTGCTGCACTCCGACCGTGACCTTAACGAGCATCTCATTGTGGTCGATGCCCAAACTTGAAAAAAGCGTGATAGATGAGTGATGCAGCGCGTCTTGCAATGCCCGGCGGGCAGCTTTTGTGTAATCCTGGCCATACAAGTCGTTGCCGGTACCCGTTTCCAGAATGATGCGATTGGGGGTCAATTGGCAGGCTCCATATCAAAAGAAACAATAACCGCGGCGTTCGCAATAACCGTTTGGCCATCATTATGCGGTTTTGCGATGTCCAGTCCGCCATGGACAACCTTGATGTTCGGCTGACCGTAAGGAAAAATCGATTCCAAAATGCCCGGATCCACCAATTCGGGCTTTTGCACGCCAATTTCGGCTTCGATAATCATTGCGTCTTTGGGAAAGCCAAATAGATCGGCTAGGTCCACTGAATTACGCCACAGCGCATCTTTCAGCGCGCGTTTCGCGGCTTCGGTATAATCTTCACGCCGCAGAGAAGTTCCCATACCGAACTCCACTAATACTCGCGTCTTGGCCATTTGATTTCATTGTCCGTTGTCCGAATCTGACTTTTTGGTTCCGAAATTTCGAAATGAAAAAGGCGCCCATCGGGGCGCCTAATGCAACAGTCACCAGAGACAATTAAATGGATTCTTCAATCCAGCTTTGCAACGCAGCCTTGGGCGCTGCTCCCGCTCGGTTCGAAACCACTTGACCGTCTTTAAAAATAAACAGCGCCGGAATTCCGCGCACACCCATGGCTGCGGCAGAATTTGGGTTGCTGTCCACGTCGACCTTGGCGATTTTCACCTTGCCGCCATATTCGGTCGCTAATTCTTCAAGAGCGGGACCGATTTGCTTGCAGGGGCCACACCATTCGGCCCAAAAATCTACTACTACGGGGACGTCTGAATTTTTGACTTCAGCGTCAAATGTCTCATCGGTAACAGCAACGGTCGACATATTCTGTCTCCTGAATGGGGAATGCTTGGAGTGTGAACGTATGTGTGAGAATATCCAAGGTCAAGATGCCGACTGTTGCTGCAAGGCATTCGTTACAAGTTCCTGTGACAACCACATCAGTTTAGCAGTTCGAGTCCAGAGTATTGCCGCTCGAATTTCGTGGTCTGGGTAGATTTGAGCCAAGGCGATTGAATAGGCACCCATCTGGCGCAATAAGCCGAGCGGACAGTTTTCGGGCGTTTCGGGCACGGTGGCATTTGATTTGAAGTCAATGATTTGAACTTCTTTCTCTGTGACTATTAATCGGTCTATCACGCCGTGAAGGCGGCGACCTTGAAACTCTGCTGACACAGGGACTTCTGCAAGAGCGTCAGGATCAAAAAAAGGCCTTAGGTCTTCGGCTTTTAAAACGCGCGTGACCTCGTGCAATAAGTTGTGCCGATCTGCCTCTTGCATGTCCGGCAACAATCGAACGCACAGCTGAGGCCATGCGTCTTCCGTAGCCATTGGCAAATTCTCCAACAACAGATGCAGCCGGGTTCCGCGTAGCTTTGCCGCTTCTTCATCCTGTCCTGTTTCGCCTGGTAGTGCCTTGGCACCACCTAGTTCGGAAGGGCTTACAGCCGCCTGAGGAGCGTCTGGGTTGGGCGCAGGCATACTAAAAGTAACGGGCAAAACTTCGGTCGGCAAAGCTGGGTGGGATTGCTTGACCAACGGCAATCCTGCCCAGTCGCCATGTTCAAGTCGCCGGGTTTGAGACCCCTGCAACTGGATGGCTCCCGCCCTTTCCATTGCGGCTTCAATCATATTATACCAGCTGCTTTCATCCTTTCCGATGTCACCTGCGGCGGCAACAATTAACCACTTTTCGGCCCTTGTTAGAGCCACATACAAAAGGCGTAGGCGTTCGTTTTCCTCTCGTGTTCGGGCGTCGTCGCGCGCGTTGGCAATCACTTTGGGTGATGCATCAGTCGGTACTTTCCAAAACGGCACTTCACGGGCCGCCATAATTTCAGCGTCCCTTGGAGGCTGCCTTTTCCCAGTGTCAGGCAAAATAACTATCGGTGCTTCCAGTCCTTTGGAGCCATGAACGGTCATTACCCGTATCATATTCCCAACGCCGGTCATCTGGCGTTTGATTTCCAGATCGTCTGTTTCTATCCAGGCCAGAAATCCGGTCAGGCTTGGAATATCGGTACGTTCATACGCAAGAGCCTGAGACAACAGTGCGTTGATGCCGTCTTCTGCCTCGGCGCCAAGTCGACCCAGCAATTTTTTCCTACCGTCATGACGCGTCAAAATGCGTTCGATCAGGTCGTAGGGTCGCAGAAAATCCGTTTGTCCACGCAAATCGTTAAGAACTGCGAGGGTTTCCGGAAACTCTTCAGAGCGCTTTCGCAATGCCGCCCAAAGAAAAGTTTCCTTCCGTTTGTGCGCCAAATCAAAAATCTGCTGCTCTGTCCAACCAAACAATGGCGACTTCAAAACTGTGGCTAACGACAAACTGTCTTCTGGTGTGGCCAAAAAGCTCAGCAATGCCGCCAAATCCTTGACAGCTAGCTCTGCTCCGACCTTCAAGCGATCCGCCCCTGCAATCGGCAGATCAGCAGCCTTGCAGGCCCGAATAATCTCGGCAAAAAGGTCAGACCGTCGTTGGACCAAGATCAGAAAGTCCCCGGGCCGCACTTTTCGGCGGACAAATGTGCCCGGCACCTCGCCATCTTCGGGGATCGTTTCGCCGGTGTCGATCATGCATTTTATCGATTGGGCCACTCTTTCGGCCAAAAGCACGTTGTGATGACGTTTCCCGGGACGATCTACAGGGTCAGTCCAATCGCCATCCTCATCATCTTCGACTTTTTCAATCACCGGCCACAAATCGACCCGGCCCGGCAGATCGGCCTTGAAAGCTCGGTGCTGGGATTCCTTGTGAAAGCCAGCATTTGCACGGTTTTCGAACAGAATATCCACTAAACCCAATATGACACTGGACGAACGGAACGAATATTCCAGCGTTGAATTCCAGAGTTTAGAGCCTGATTCCTGAAGCTTCCGCCCAAATTCAGCTTGCATTCTGTCGAAGGCCTGCGGGTCGGCACCTTGGAAAGAATAGATAGACTGTTTTTTGTCACCGACTACAAATATAGTCCGCTCGATGCCAGAGCGGACGCCTTCCCCGCTCGTGAATTCCTGCGCTAGTTTTTCGACAACGTCCCATTGGTCTGGGCTGGTGTCTTGCGCTTCGTCCACCAGAATGTGATCGATGCCGCCGTCCAGTCGGTACAATACCCATTCAGCTACGGCCGGGTCATTAAGCACCTGACGCGCACGCAAAATTAGATCGTCGAAATCCAGCCAGCCGCGCAACTGTTTGCGGCGCTCGTATTCTGGCAGGAAAGCAGCGGCAAAGTTATGCAATGCGAAAGACTTTCGGGCCGCAGTAAGGGCCAACCGCTGCTCACGAGCTGCCTCAACCCGAAGCATTAGTTGATTTAACTGAGGCATCCGGTCCGCTAAAACACCTTCGCGAAGATTTTTGGTGGGAAAGTTGCCGACCTTTGCTGCAAAAGGTGCCTTTGCAGTTTTTCCAAACAAGAAGATACTTTCCAATAGCGGCAGGCTGGCAAGGTTCGCAGTCACTCCAGATGTCAATCTTGCTGCTGCCTTTGCGTCGTTCCCACCACTTTCGACCAAACTGGGAACAATACTTTGTAAAAACTCAATTTCTCCACCCAAGAAGACGCGATTCAAAAGGTCTTCCTCGTTAAATCCATCGGGTAAGTCGAAAAGAGTCAGCAGGTCGGCCCAGCTCTGAGATTTGGCAAAAAGACTTCGTTTGCTGGTGATAGCCGCCGTCAACTTGTCAAACCCGGAGTCCGTCACAAAACGGGCAATGTCCTTGACCAGGTGTGCTTGCGGACCATCTGCAAAATCTTCGAGTATTTCCTCGCGCAACAAGGCGGCGGCCCGATCTTCCATTTCACTGAATTGTGGGCTGACCCCTGCCTCAAGCGGAAACCGACGTAAAAGCGAAGCGCAGAATGAGTGGATCGTTTGAATTTTCAATCCGCCCGGAGCTTCGATCGCGCGTGCGAACAATGTACGAGCCTGCGCCAAGCGCTGAGGGCTGATATGACCTTCGACACCAAGATCGGTCAACTGCTCAAGCAATTGATCGTCTGCCAACATAGCCCATTCGCCCAAACGTTTGAACAGCCGGTTCTGCATCTCGCTGGCTGCAGCCTTGGTGTAGGTCAGGCAAAGGATATGCTGCGGCTGCACACCATCTAGTAACAACCGGGCCACACGGTCGGTCAAAACACGTGTCTTGCCAGACCCGGCATTCGCAGCCAGCCAGGTTGAGGCATCCGGCCGAGCAGCTTGCACCTGTCGCTGGGTTGCGTCGTGCAAGGCGCTCATGTCACGTTCTCGGGGCTGGCTTCAGTAGTACGGTCCCATTCACCGAAACGGGCAAGGTGGTCGTAGTCACCCGTATCATTGTCTTTGTGCACCATTCTGCGGGACGAAAACCCCTGCTCAGGCTCTAAATAGGCCGAAATCAACTCTTTGAGTTCTTTTAGGACTTTGTCCGCCGGTTCCTTGTCCAGCGGCGCAAGCACCTCCTTATATGTGCCGCCCATCCCAATAAACACCGCTTGAGCGACAGATATTGGATCGAAACCCTCGACACCGCCCTGTTCGGCTATTGCCGCCTCGATCAATAATTGTTTGTCAAAGTTCGCCTGCTGACCCTTGGTCGGCGGTGTACCTGTTTTATAGTCGATAATTCGCAAGGCCCCGTGTCTGGTGCGGTCAATGCGATCAGCGCGTCCCGAAATCGCAAAATCCAATGGCGTCAACGCCAGATTCATCGTCGCCTCAAACGCCACAGGCCCTCCATCCGATCGGCGCATGAGTTCAGCTTGTAGAAAGTCATCCGCAATCCGTTCAAGTCTGGCCAGCCAAAGGGTGCGCGCTGTTGGCCATGCAACATGTTCAGCAAGCAATATCTCAGCGCGTTTCAAAAAGTTCTCACGCGTCAATAGCGAGACGTCCAAAACACTTTCCTTGACGAACTCCTCGAGTATCTCGTGAACGACAATGCCGCGTAAAAGGGCATCCGGGGCCTGTACCAATGGATCCAACGGCTTTAAGCGCAGTACGTGTTTTGCATAAATTGCATAAGGGTCGCGGATCAATCGCTTGATTTCAGTTATACTCAGGCGCCTTGGTCGGGCAGACAGGGGTGGACGAGGAGACGGACGGGATGCAGGCTGAACCCGGTGCGCCGCTTCCATAGCCTCCGTCCAGCGCAGCCATTGGTCGCCGCGGTCCCGCATGTCAGACAAGACCTGCGGCCCACCTTGAGCAGGCAACCCCTGCAAGAGGTTGGTTAAGCGGTTTAGCCATCGCGAGGCGACTGTTTCCGCTTCTTCCGAGCGGACGGCGCGGGTCAACCATACCTCCGGAGCGCCGACCGCCTGTTGGAAGTCGTGCGCTGACAATCCGATCCTACGTTCTGGCAACAACAGTCCCGCCTTCTCTCGCATCTGACGGTTTAGCCATGGGTCGGGCGAGGCTGCTTCGGGCCAACTGCCCTCATTCAAACCCCCGAGTATCAACAAGTCGGCGCCTTGCACACGTGCCTCAAGCGTTCCCCAGATCATGATACTTGGATGTGGAGCATCACGATCACGAACTTCTTCGCCGGCAAGTAACGCGCCCAAAAGATCAGCAAAGTCCCGAGCCGAAATCAGACCGCCGTGCTGAGCTTCATTTTCCAATTCGTTCAAAACGGCAAAGGCTTTTTGACCAGCTTTCTTTTCCCATAAATTGCCAGCTTCACCGCTCGACCCGTTTGACATCAACTCAGCAGTCGAGCGGAGACGAGTCACCCAGTCAGACAGCGGAAGTTCGGAGGGGCTGTGTAGCTCGCAGAAGCAAGACACTAGCCAACGTACCCAAGGCTCGGGTAAGTTTTCGCCTTCGCCAAAAGCGGTCAAGCTGCGTTGGTCCGGGAAGGGCGGTCCATGGCGACGAATGTGCAGCTCCAGTTCACGGGTGAACAGCAGGTGGTCGCCTCGGCCGCCGCCATCATGGCACAATGGATGTTTCAGTAGCGTCAGCAATGCTTCACCATCAAGGCGGCGCACAAACAAACTGGCAATGTGGCGCAGAAAACGGCCTGGCGGAGAAAGCTGCAAAGGCAATCCAGCGCTGTCATCAGGTAAGATATTCCAGCGATCTAACGCAGCGCTGACCTGTCTGGTCAGCATTCGGTCCGGCGTTATCAGTGCTGCAGTCTGTCCGATTTCGGCGGCGTGCCGTAAACGCATAGCGATTGCCAGTGCTTCTGCACGGGGGGATTGAGCCTCGACCAAAGTCAGGTCCCGTGTGGCAATATCCAGTTCGCGCAGTTGAGGCCCCTCGGACATCCAAGCATCCGTGATCGGCGCAGGACGCAATGCAAGAGATACCAACCGGTTGCGAGATGGCGAAGGAGCTTGGTCATCGGTCCATGGCTGAACTTGATCCGGCGACATATCCAACTTCTGTAGCAACTTTTGAAACCGGTATTGTGGGTGATCCTCTGAAGTGAGGGCGTTGTCCAAACTCTCCCACACATACTGTGGTTGATCGAAATCGTAACCCGGCAGGATCAAGGCCCCTTGAGGCAGTCGGGCGATGGCCTCCATCAGCATAAGTGTCGTGCCCCGCGATCCAGTTGACCCTGCCAAGATGACCGGATTAAGCGGAGGTTGTTTTTGCCAACTTGCGACGAGATTTTCCACCACGCGCCGTTGCCGCGCTTGCGCGTCCAGTGCGTCATCTCCCGACGAGATAAATTGATCCGCTATGTCAATGAAAGCCTGAGCGCGAGCCCAGTGCCCCGACATATCACTAACGTCCAATTGGCGGACAGCGTCCGCAGAAACGCCTTCGCCCTGCATTTCGTCAATTAACAATGCAAGGCTGTCAGATAAATCGAACAGGGATGATCGTGCGGCAAGATCGGGTTGTTGATCCAAAAGTTTTGCAATCAACTGTGTCAATTCCAGCCGACGGCGTAATGCGGGGATCGCCGGAGGAATATGTGCAAGATCTACGCTTTCACCCAAATCTGTCAGCAAGGAAAGTCGCGGCAACAGACAAGGCGCCCCTTGATCAAACAGATCACGCACCCGACGCTCCATGCGACGAGTATTTACTATCAACTGCATGCGGGCCAGGTTTTCCGGCGGAAAGGCTGCGCTGCGCGCGCGTATGCCGTCGACAAGTGCTTTTGGAAAATCCACGCCCGGCGGAACAGCAAACACCCGCGGCAGAGCGTCGTTTTCAAACATCGGCAATCAACTCCTCAGCCAACACTATGCCTTCGGGTCGGCCGACGTCGCACCATCGACCCGGATATTGAAGGGCATGTAGCCTTCCGGCATCGTGCATTTGATCCCAAACTACATTAAGCGAAAAGGTACTGTCAGGAACGGCGGTAAGTCCGCTTGTTTTGATGATTTGTGCGCCTCCGTAGATCAGGCCCGGCCCGCGGGCGATACGCCCGGAAGCGTCCTGAGAAAAATCTCCCTGGCCGCTGTAGCCAATAGCATGTGCGACGGGAACACACATTAACAATGCGTCCATTTCCTCGGGTCTCCAGGCCTCTCTCAAAAGCCGCAATGGGTTCGGACCAGCCCAGATGGCATCGGTATTCAGTGTGAAAACAGGGTCGGACTCCAGTAGGGGCAGGGCTGCGCGTAGTCCACCTCCGGTTTCAAGAATATCTGGCTCTTCCAAGGAAATTCGCACGTCGGTCGCTGCCAAGTACGCAATTATCAGGTCGGCCAGATAGTGGACGTTTGCGACAATGCGAGATGGGCCAATGCCTTCGGCCAAATCCAAAGCGTGGTTGATCAGGGGCCGGCCTGCGACCTCGACCATTGGTTTTGGTTTGTCTTTCGTTATGTTGCCCATGCGTGTTCCGAACCCTGCGGCAAACAGCATGACGGCTTCGGGTTCACCTTTCATTACGGTCGAAGCCTCGCCAAATTGTCGGGATTGGGTGGCGGCAACGCATTACGCACAATATCTGCAATCGAAACAAGCGCAGGGTGCTCGAGATCACGCATCAAATGGCCCCAAACTGCTGGTATCAAATCAACATAATGCGGCTTTTCGTAGTCTGTTGCCAAACGCGCGAATCCACCCAATATCCTTAGATTGCGCTGGGCGCCTAACACTGCGTAGGCAGTTCTAAAGTCGTGACTGTCTATGCCCGTTGAGGCGATGTATCGATCGATCATTCGCATTTCTATCCCAACCGGCACAGAGCGGCGTACGTCCTGTAGCAAAGACATCAGATCATAGGCAGGATGCCCGAGCATGGCGCTTTGGAAGTCTAAAAGGCCAACGCGGCGAAGTCCGGTACGGTTCGGCAACCAAATCAGGTTTTCGGCATGATAGTCCCTTTGCACTACGACCCGGTAGCCTCCTGTTTCGCGGTGGAGAATATCGGAGAACCGCAATTCAAACCTTGATCGTGCGTCGACATCATGGGCACCCAGAATGCCTTGCGCGTATTTGGTAAAAGCGAGGGCCGAATATTCAGTCATTATTGCCGGGTCATAAGAATCTAGCGGGATAACCGGTGAGGCATGCAGATGCACCAAAACGTCAGTTGCAGCCTCGTATAACTTGCGTTCAAGTTCGGCTTCTCGTTCCAGAACCCGGGCAAAAAGGTCATCACCCAGATCCTCCAGCAGCAGAAAGCCGTATTCGCAATCCTCTGCGTAAATTTCCGGTGCGCTTAGACCGATTGATTGCAAGTATTTCGCCATTCGAACAAAAGCTGCAACGTCTTCGTTCTTGTCTGGCGGAGAATCCATAAGAACAGCCGTGGCGCCATTTACTTTGTTAGTCACGCGTTCGTACCGACGGTTCGAGGCATCTCCGGCCAAAGGTGTATGTATCGCATCCGCCCATTCTGTCTGTGCGATCAGAGCCTCGGCTAATATGGCCCGATTAGTCATAGAGTCCCCTCCAGTTTTCTGAGCCATTTTGGATCGGTCCAGCCGAAGTTTAGATGCCGTGTCTCACAGTGGTCAGCGTCTGTCTGAAAATGTACTCGCAACGCTGAGGGTGGTTCCAATTGTTCGAGTTTTTCCGGCCACTCAATCAGGCACACAGCCTCATCAAAAGCCTGCGTCAAGCCCAGCTCTTCAATCTCGTTGATATCCGACAAACGATAGAGATCGGAATGCCAGACCTCGCCGATTCGGGTATCGTAAGTCTGTACCAACGTAAACGTGGGCGAGGGCACATCTTCCGGTACCGACATTAACGACTGGATCAAAGCGCGCGCGAAATGAGTTTTGCCGCTTCCGATTTCGCCTTCCAACAAAAGCACATCTCCAACAGCTAAAACTGCACCCAGCCTTGCGGCCAGTGCTTGAGTTTCTTCCGGTGAATTCAACGAGATCTCAACAGGCGTATTCATGGCGCCACAATGGACTTGCGCCTGGCCCGCTGCAACCCGGTTCAGGCAATGGCTTTGTCCATAGCAACAGTCTGGTGGGTCGTCTGTTCTATTGTGAACCGAATGATGGTCGCCCCGTTTTGCAGCGGACTGACAGTACAGTTCAATCCGGTTCCGTCTCTCATTGACATTGTTGCTGACCACTGTGCACGATTATCACGCATCCCGACAAAGTCACGGATCTCACCCAACACTGGGGTAGCGTCACACAATTCCTGCCACTTACGTGTTACGTCCAGAACTGTTGCTGGCTCGAACCCCGCTTCTTCCGTCTCGCCCCACAATGTCTGATAGGCGGCGTTGGTCTGTGCCAATGTTCCGTCATTTGAAAAGACGGCGATTGCGTCCGTGAGGTTATCCAAGATGGATTGCATAAGATCCATTTCTGACCGAAATCTGCGGGTTAGCGTGATTTCGGCTGTGATGTCCTCGAATAAAAAAGCGACAGCTCCGTCAGGGTGCGGGCGACCGCTGACAGAATAGACCGAACCGGACGACAGAGACCAAGTTTCCTGATAATTTCCGTCTTGCGCGGCCTCAAGCAAGTCATTCATCTGACGCCGCCATCCGCGGTAATTCTTTGGTTCAGGCATCATGTTTTGATCACGCAATCGGTCGAAAAAGCTGGAGAGACTGGGGCGACAGCTGAGGAAGTCCGGTGACAAGGCAGTTAAGTCGGTAAGAGCGGGGTTGAACAACGCCAGCTGCCTGTTCCGGTCAAATATAGCTAACCCGATCGACAGTTGCGCGAATGTCTTTGTCATAGTCTGCACAAATTTACGCTGCGCCGCCTCGGCCTCGACAATAGCATTAACATTCGTGGCGTAATTCAATTGACCTTCTTCACTGTCTACAAGCATCAAATCGAACCAAAGCTTGTTCTCGTTGCCCTTGACCGAAACCGACACGCGGGTTTTGCTGCTCAAGTGATCTTTGCTTTGAGCCTTTGGGAAAAGCGGCTTCGTTAAGTCGGCTTCCTTTCCTCGCACTTTGCGCACCAAGGAGACGTAAGCCGAGTTGCACCATCGAACAACGTTGAATTCATCCAGCAACCAAACCGGGTAAGGTGCCTGGTCCATCGCCATTCGGGTTGGATCCGTCAGTTCACTGCGAACCAAAGTCGCACCGCTTTGTTTGTCGCGAAGTTGCACCCGGACTATACCGTCAATCCATTCACACAAAACCTCTCGGTCCATCGTGCAATCGAGCGCAGCGACAATCATGTTACCCTTGCGGCGCACGGTTTCGGATGTCTGGGGAAAGGTTGGGAAATCTCGACTTAGGAGACGGTAGAGATCCTGCCAGTTATTGACGGCCTCATACCCGGCCAATGCAATGTCCGAGTGGCTTATCAGGCGGTCGCCGTCGAATAGGAATACGGTGTCGAACAAAGAACTCCGCGTGGCCAGCCCATAGTCGTTAATCCGCGGCAATCGTCTCGGCAAAAGCCATTGCAGCGCGAAACCCGCCGACACCAAACTGATCGCGGCCAGAATGATCCAGTCAGCCATGGAGTTGACATCCTTTGAGCCCAAAGGCCCCTCTATGAATGTCAAAGGTTAATGATACCCTAATTTATATCTGAAACGGTTGATTGGCGCCGGATGGCACAGGTGAGTCGCCTGTTTGTGCGTCTATCAGCCTACGCGGCCAAATAACCTGAACAATGGCGCCACGCCGCTCTGGGTCGTTGGTCAGATTTTGATAAGGGTCGGCGCCGTTGGCAAACTTTAAATCAGCGCCACTTCTTTCCAAGAGGGTTTTCGCAATGAACAACCCCAAACCCATGCCCTCATATTCCGGGCGGGTAGTTCGATCAGACTCGGAACGCCGTCTCCGCATAAACGGATCGCCAATCCGCCCGATTATGTGAGAGGGATACCCGCGACCGTCATCCATAATCGATATCATGATCCAATTCGTTGTCCATTCCGCCTCGACCCAGACATTTGTTTGCGCGAAATCAACGGCGTTCTGGATCAAGTTTCGCAGACCATGGATGATTTCTGGTTTGCGCAGAATTGCGGGTTGTTGAACATCTGCATCCCCAGCGGGACCTTCGCGAAAATGAATCGATTTGCCCCTGTTTACATGCGGCTCCGCCGCTTCGTGTATGACCGCAGAAAGCGGGGCTTGCCGCAGATGCAGATCATCTTTCCCTGCCCTGCCCATGTCTCTGAGGATGTCGCGACACCGATTTGCCTGTTCGCGGATCAGCGCTGCGTCTTCCTTCAGGTCGGGACGATCTTCGAGCTCTTCCAATAACTCTGAACTGGCTAACTTTATCGTGGCAAGCGGCGTACCCAATTCGTGTGCGGCGGCCGCCACGACACCGCCCAGATCGGTCAGTTTTTGTTCGCGGGCAAGGGCCATGTGGGTGGCTGACAAAGCCTCGGACATGGACTGCACCTCTGAGCTGACGCGGTGCGAGTAGGCCCCGAGGAAAACAATAGCAATCACAATCGCGGACCAATTACCGAATAAAAGGATGTCGGGCATATCTAAAACCAGCCCAACATTGGTGCGCAATGGTAAATGGAATTGCGCCAGCAGAGTTGTCAGAACGATTGCTACTGCCCCGACGATCAGAGTTGAGCGTGTGCTCATTACATTGGCCGAGATTGTAACGGGACCCACCAGAAGCAAGGCAAATGGATTGTTCAGTCCGCCCGTCAGATACAAAAGAAAAGACAATTGCAGCAGATCGAAAAGCACCATCAGGAAATTTTCGAATTCAGACAGGCGTTTGTTTTCTGGAAAAAGAAGGATTGCCGTCAGGTTGCCCATAACCGATACGCCAACCGCGAAATAGCACAAACCAAGCTCAAGCTGAACATGATAGGTGTGTTGGGCTACCGTGATCGCCGTGACCTGGCCAATAATAGCAACCCAACGCAGCAAAATCAGTGTCCGCAGGCGGATCCAACTACTGCGTTCCTGCCCGCGCCAAAGACTGATGCTGGAATTTGCCATTGGTCAATTATGTCCTGTTGCGTCGGATGCTTATCTTGATAGGTGTCCCGGTTGAAACGATCAACAACCCTTGAATCAGGATAATTGCCATGATCCGCCTTTACGCAATACTTGCAGCCGTCGTACTGGCCGTTGGATTAGGAGCCATGTGGTTGCTGACGACAGGAGGGAAAGGGGATGACAAATTCGCTCAATGCCGTGCTAGCCAGATAGCTGGCGGCGCTGCAGCAATAGGCGGCCCATTTCAACTGATCAACGCCAAAGGCGAAACGGTGTCCGATACTGACGTGATCACAGAGCCTACCCTTGTTTACTTTGGCTATACTTTCTGTCCTGATGTCTGCCCATTTGACATGTCCCGTAATGCCGAGGCCGTTGATATTCTGGCGGAACGCGGCTTTTCGGTGACGCCGCTTTTCATTTCGATTGATCCAGATCGCGATACGCCTGAGGTGATCGGAGACTACGCTTTCAATCTCCATGAACGTATGATTGCGTTGACCGGATCACCTGAACAGGTAAAGGCCGCTAGCCAAGCATATAAGACTTACTACAAAGCTCATGACAAAAGCGACGAGTATTATCTGGTCGACCATTCCACCTTTACTTATCTTGTTACCCCACAGGACGGGTTTATTGAGTTTTTTAACCGCAACGATACAGCAGAACAGATGGCTGAAAAGGTCAGCTGTTTTCTAGAAAAAATGTGATTTTCAGCGGCTAGTTTGACCTTTGTCATGGCGCTGCTATTACTCATAATTAAGCCAATTGGCGTGAAATAGCGGAAAGACCCTAATATGGCAGACAGTTCCGAGCTTGACATCGGCCCCGACAAATCCTTGCTTTTGGTAGACGATGACGAGCCTTTTCTGAGACGTTTGGCCAAGGCCATGGAGAAACGAGGCTTTGAAATCGAGACTGCTGGCTCGGTTGCAGCTGGCCGCGCCATTGCGACGGCTCGGCCTCCTGCCTACGCGGTAGTTGATCTACGATTGGAGGATGGAAACGGCCTGGATGTCGTGGAAGTTCTGCGAGAAAAGCGGCCAGATTGCAGGGTCGTAGTCTTGACTGGATACGGCGCCATTGCGACCGCGGTTGCCGCGGTAAAGATTGGGGCCACAGATTACCTGTCAAAACCTGCCGATGCCACCGACGTCATGAATGCTTTGCTGGCCAAAGGTGATGAGTTGCCTCCACCGCCTGAAAACCCCATGAGCGCCGATCGGGTACGTTGGGAACATATCCAGCGCGTTTATGAGCTATGTGATCGGAACGTCAGCGAGACAGCGCGGCGTTTGAACATGCACCGTAGGACGTTGCAGCGGATTCTGGCAAAGCGCAGCCCACGTTAGTACAGTCTTTTTGGCATAGCCTTCATTTGAGTCGCTATCAACGTGACCATTCCTGAGTGCGCGGCTGCCTTCGAAAAATACCAAACGGTCAATCTTGATAATCGCTAAGATCTTCCGGCGCATGTAACAATGTGCTCTCGTACTTTTTTAGGTCATCGAGCATATTGAGCCATGGCAATTTGCTATGATAGTTGACGTGAAAAGCCGGTTCAAAATCCTCGGGGTTTTCCATCGAAGCCGCGTAAAGGTGCATTCCCCCTTTGTAGTGTTGTGCTTCGAAACCTAGCGGTGAACCGCAATCGGCGCAGAAATGTCTGTATACGCCTTTGGAGCTTTCGAAGGTTTTTGGGGTTTTCCCGGTCCACCTAAAGTTTTTCAAGGGAACGCCGAGCCACGCAACGACAGGGGCCGCGCAATTTCTGCGGCAGTCGTCACAATGGCAATAACAGCCCCAAGAAATTTCTTCGACAAATTCCCAACTGGTTTTCTTGCAAAGGCAATGGCCCCTGGTGGTCATCCGATGCTCCATTTTTTGTTGATAAAGCATCCCATGATTTACTTACTTCGACGCCGCCAAACGGACGTCTAGTTGCCTGATTGCGACATTGGGTCAAAGGTCTTTGTTGGGTCCAAGCCGACGGCGGAGTAATTTGATTTGCTAGAGGGACGCGATCAACTGTTTGTGTCGTTCCATATATGCCCGCCGCACTTCGATTGGCGGACGCAGTTTGATCAGCGATCCTTCAATAATTGCCTTGTCCGGGCGGCCGAAGAATTTTGTGGCCTCGGCTTCAGAAAACCCCGCGATCTGGGTGGCTTCCATCCAGGCGCTGATTTTGTCAGCCTTTTTAATTTGCGCTTTCACAGTTTTTGGAACCGACGCAGGCAGGCCGAACCGGATGTGAATTGCCGTGGCAAGTCGGTCGTCCAGCTCGCCGTATCCCGGTCCGACGGCTGACTTTACTGGCGAAATCATATCCCCGATCACGTACTCCGGTGCATCGTGCAACAATGCGGCCAACCTCCATTTGACTAGTGAATTGGGGGCGATGCGACTAAAAAGTTCTTCGACCAGCAGGGAGTGTTCAGCTACGGAATAAGCAAAATCACCGTGTGTTTGACCATTCCATCGTGCAACAAATGCCAACCCATGGGCGATATCTTCGATCTCGATGTCCACCGGTGTGGGGTCCAGCAAATCCAACCTGCGACCTGACAGCATCCTTTGCCATGCTCTTGGTTGTGTTGCCATTCTGCCATGCCCCTTGATGTCCGACGCGCAAGCCCGGTGTTTTTATGATATGATGTACCTGTCTGGATCACTGGCTGCCAACTATTTCTTGAGCATTCGTGCTTTGAATTGGCGCGATATGATCCCGACATAATGGACTGAGGGGGGCGCAGGCTCCTCCCGGTTGCGCCCCTCTCGAAACGAAACACGTATCGAAAGGAGCGTTATATGTTCAAGCGTTTGTTTGGAATTGTCCTGACTTTCGGAATGGCCGCCGCAGCGCCTCCGGCTTTTGCCCAAAATTGTGCAGAGCGCGAGCATCTCATAACCAAACTGCAGAACAGCTACTCAGAGAAGTTGGCCTTTGGAGGGTTGCAAAAGACGCGTGGTGCGCAATCAGTTATGGAAGTATGGACTTCGGAAGAAACCGGAAGTTACACGGTCTTGGTGACCCATGCGAATGGCATTAGTTGCATAGTCGCAGTCGGCACCGACTTTTTTGAAGCCACCAGCAAAGAAACGCCCGACGGCATCCCTAGCTGATTTTTAGTGACCCGTAGTCGACATGACGTTGTTTGTGATCACTTCAAAATCATTTTTGAATTTGCCTAGATAACGTTGGGTCCTTGATGCTGAAAGAAGATGTTTTATCAAAATTTTGCGCATCTTTGTGCTATTCAAGGCCATTGGCCCATTATTCTTCCGAAATATATTTTCATCGGGAAAATGCACATCGGAGAACGCTTTCATAGTCCTCGCAAAGCGTGGACTAAGCTCGCCTCTTGGATCTTTCCAAGGTTTGGTCTTGCCAATGAAATGAACTAAATGCGGTTCGATCTGCATGGCAAAGAGCTGCGAAGACCACGTAAACTGCCAATTCCACATCGGGCTTATTTCTGCCCAAT
Organism: Ruegeria sp. BHSA163; assembly: GCF_059613365.1. Lineage (NCBI taxonomy): Bacteria > Pseudomonadati > Pseudomonadota > Alphaproteobacteria > Rhodobacterales > Roseobacteraceae > Ruegeria > Ruegeria sp. BHSA163. The sequence goes on along the minus strand of NZ_JBXWSJ010000017.1, from coordinate 53,421 downwards.
CCCCTTGTAAAACTGCGTTATACAGGTTTTGGTCATGGCGGATCATAACGTCGGCTTTTGCCTTGCCCAGTTCCAGGCATTTTTTTAGCAAGCCCTGATTGTTGTAACGATTTACATCCATCAGTATCACACCGGCATTGAAGTATGGCGCCGAGCGCAGCGCTAAAATTCTGAACTGTTTAGGTTTTCGACCAGGCGTACGCCACTGAGTGTTATCGCGCACCGCTGCAATTGGGTGTGGTGCAATGTCCACGTCCATCAAAGCGCTAAAGTTTCCGCCTTGGACAAAAATATCGCTGTCCAGATACAGAATGCGATCATATTCGGCGGAAAATGCTGGGGGCAGTGCAAGGCGCAGATAAACATCATGACTTTTGCCGGGATCAAGCCTAAGACCCTGAAAAAGGTTTCCTGTATCCACGTGACAGAGCCGAATGTTCAGATGTTCAAGTGACTTTGGAATTTCAACCGGTCGCTCACCATAGCAGATGCAAATATCGAAATCTCGATTCGAATGCAGAGAAGCGATTTGGGACGCGGCGTGTGCGGCAAAGACCAAATAATTTTGGTCACAGCAAAATATGATCGCTTTGCGAAACTGTGCGGGTGCGGAAGACGTTACATTCAGCTGTTGAATTTCTTGTTCCATATAGACGTCTAAGGTCGCGAGGATATCGGACCCGATCAATTTTCGTATATTCGAATTTGCCGGATCGAATTCGCATTGCGAGACCATGATGTCAATGTTAGATGCCTCGGTCAGGTTATACGGAGGCGTGCTATGGGCAATGACTACGAAGTAAAAGACATTTCGCTGGCTGAGTTTGGCCGAAAAGAGCTGGATATTGCTGAAACAGAGATGCCTGGCCTTATGGCGCTGCGCGCTGAATACGGCGACCAGAAACCCTTGAAGGGCGCACGGATAGTTGGCTCGTTGCACATGACAATTCAAACTGCGGTACTGATCGAAACGCTCGTCGCGCTTGGGGCCGACGTGCGCTGGGCGTCGTGTAACATATTCTCGACACAGGACCATGCCGCGGCCGCGATAGCAGCAGCAGGCATACCAGTGTTTGCCATCAAAGGCCAAACGCTTGAAGAGCACTGGGATTACCTGGACAAATCGTTCTTGTTCGAAGAAGGCCCAAACATGATCCTGGACGATGGCGGTGACGCGACATTGTACATTCTTTTGGGCGCGCGGGCGGAGGCAGGCGAAGAAATTATCGCTGTTCCAAGCTCAGAAGAGGAAGAGGTGATCAAGAAGCAGATCGCCAAACGGATGGCAGCGTCCCCGGGTTGGTTTGCTAAGATGCGCGACCAGATTCAGGGTGTTTCTGAGGAAACTACCACCGGTGTGAACCGACTGTATCAGCTTTTCAAAGACGGCCATCTTCCCTTCCCGGCAATTAACGTAAATGACTCGGTAACAAAGTCGAAGTTCGACAACAAATACGGTTGCAAGGAATCGCTGGTTGACGGTATCCGCCGCGCCACAGACACAATGATGGCTGGTAAGGTCGCCGTAGTTTGTGGTTATGGGGATGTTGGCAAAGGATCTGCCGCGTCGTTGCGCGGTGCAGGTGCCCGCGTTAAAGTAACTGAGGTGGATCCGATCTGCGCCTTGCAAGCTGCGATGGACGGTTTCGAAGTTACCCTGCTGGAGGACGAAATAGACAGCGCCGATATCTTCATTACGACCACGGGAAACAAGGACGTAATCCGCATCGAACATATGCGTGAGATGAAGGATATGGCCATTGTCGGCAATATTGGCCACTTCGATAACGAAATTCAGGTCGCCAATTTACGCAACCACAAATGGACCAACATCAAAGAACAGGTAGACATGATCGAAATGCCTTCTGGCAACCGTATCATTCTGCTGTCCGAGGGTCGCCTTTTGAACCTTGGAAACGCGACCGGTCACCCCTCTTTCGTTATGTCTGCATCGTTTACCAACCAGGTTTTGGCGCAGATAGAGCTATTTACCAAGGGCGACCAGTACGAGAACAAAGTCTATATCCTGCCCAAGCATCTGGACGAGAAAGTCGCTCGGCTTCACTTGGATAGGATTGGAGTGAAGTTGACTCAGATGGATAATGAACAGGCAGCTTATATCGGCGTGAAACCAGAAGGCCCGTATAAGCCTGAGCACTACCGCTACTGATAAATAGTTATCCGAAATAGACGGCGGCTGACTTGGTCGCCGTTACAAATCAACATCATCGTAGCGAGGGAAAAAACTCGCCTCGGCCGCCTGGCGTGAAGTCGAGGATGTTCCAAAGCGACCACGCCGAGTCCACGTGACGTGGATGCCAATCGCTGGGCTCGAAGAAAAGTTCAGAACTCCAAAAGTGGCGTATGCCGTCGTTACCGCGCTGAAAGATGTTCAGGATCGGCAGTTGGCTCCCATCCTGAGTTTCTGCCAGATAATCGCGTTGATAGTCAGTACCTTTTGCGGAGAATAGCGACAATTCGCTCCAACCCATTCGAGATTTAAGTTCAACTAACTTTTCCGCCGTGTTTTGAGCGACAATCGCTAAGCTTATCTTTTGTGAGATATGCGCGATCTGACCATTTAGCCCGTCAAGAAAAGCTGAACACATTGGACAAGGCGCGTCAGCGGTTGGTCCGTACATCAGCGAGTAGATGGCAAGGGTGTCATGCGAACCAAATAGTGACGACATAGGCGCAGTCTCACCTTTCTCGGTCCGAAACACATAATCCGAAGGAACTGCTCCGCCCTTTGGCAGGTTGCGACGCAGTTTCGCGACATTTTCTATTTGAAACCTCAAATCGGCTTCGGCCGCGAGCAAGGCGTTTCGAGCGGATCGGTATTCGGGGCTTTCATTTGGAAGCGTAACTGGCATGACTACCTCTCTGGGCATGGCAGGATTTTTAATTTAACTTTTATGTTAAATAATTGATGAAGAATATTCAAGCCTGACCCAAAAACAGTTTTTCTTGAATGATTGAACTTTTTTTCCCATTCGAGAAAATTTCCCTAGGAACAAATAAGAATTTGAAAAATATATTGAATATGGACGCACCCCGAAAAAAAGTACATGTGATCTGACCTTTGGAAAAAAATTTTAGCGTTGGTCCATCGAATTTCCACTAGTGACGGAAACAAAGATTTCCCTCTCGGCAGTAACAGAAAATAGCCGAACTAATGCTGACAAAAGCAGGCTGAAAATTGAATTTTAGTGAATTCTTACGGATTTGTTGTTTGTGCCTTTAGCCGTTGATCAGCTAAGGTCAACACATGACCAGGACGGTCAGAACCAGAATAATCCAATCGCGTGTGGTGACTCGGGAGCGCGCGGGGGTAGGGAAGGTTTTGAAAGTTCAGGATCTTCCCTTTTTAATCAGCCAGAGTTTGACCAAGGTTGCAAATTACAGCCCACTCGGAACCAGTCACGGGCTGCACAGAAAGTCGCGAGTTTTTAACCAAAACCATCTCAGATAGCCGTTCATCGGCTTTAATCTGGTCTAATGTCACTGGCGCAACGAATGGTCGGACTGCTTTTATGTCCACACACTCCCAGCGCTCGTCATCGGTTGTGCTGTCCGGATGCGCTTGGGCGCAGACTTCAACAATCCCGACAATCGCCTTGTCTTTTTGCGAGTGGTAAAAAAAACCGCGGTCGCCAACATGCATTTGACGCATAAAGTTCCGCGCCTGATAATTTCGAACGCCATCCCATTCCTCACCAGAATCGCCTTTGGCGACCTGTTGATCCCAACTCCACGTCGAAGGCTCGGATTTGAATAGCCAGTATGCCATCAGCCTATCACCTTTTTCCATGGGATTAGCTCTACGGAATAAAACAACCCAGCCTTGGCATAAGGATCGTTGTCGGCCCACGTCTTCGCAGCATCCATATCTTCCACATCCAAAATGATCAGCGAACCAATCATAGCATCGCCGTCCAACAACGGGCCAGCCTGGGAAACAACTCCTGTTTCTTCAATATACGACAGGTGAGCCGAACGGTTATCAAGGCGGGTTTGCAACGCGCCCTCTTTGTCACGGGCGATCAACGCAATTAGCATCCTATTCCTCCTTGAGTGGGCGACTAAGCAGAGTGCCAATCGCGTCGTTTACACTGTATTTTCCGATACTAAGTTCTGCCACCGTTTGGCTTATCGGCATTTCCAGCGCTTCGGTCCGTGCGATTTCCGCAACTGCGGTCGCTGTGGCTACACCTTCGACTGTAGTTGATTGGTCGAAGGGTCGATTCTGACCCAAACACAGCCCAAAACGGTAATTTCTAGACAGTTCCGACGAACAGGTCAAAACCAAATCACCTAGTCCGGACAAGCCCATCAATGTTTCAGACCTTGCGCCACGCATCAACGCAAAGCGCAGCATTTCAGCAAACCCTCTTGTCATTAGCGCCGCTCGCGCACTGTCGCCCAGACCTGCTCCGATGGAAGCGCCACAGGCTATGGCTATCACGTTCTTTAGGGCGCCCCCAAGTTCTGCGCCGATCAAATCGTTGGTGCGGTACAGGCGCAAATTGGACGTAGTTAGGTCGGTCTGCAGGTTTTTCCCAAGGTTCTTGTCCGCGCAAGCCAAAGTCAGCGCCGTAGGTAGACCGCGTGCGATGTCGTCTGCAAAACTTGGTCCGGTCAGAAGGGCAGCGCAGGAATTGGGTGTTACTTGCTTGATAATAGATATCGGACCGACCCCGGTAGCCAATTCTATTCCCTTGCAACAGGCCACCAGTGTCTTGCCATCCAGTGCAGAGGCTTGTTCAACTAAGGCTTCCCGCATTTTTTGCATTGGAACAGCTAATAAGACGACATCGGAAAGGGCAGCTTTCTCTATGTCAGCAGTTACATCGATTTCCGAGGGAAGGCGCACGCCGGGCAAATGGGATTTGTTTTCCCGCTCCAATAGCATTGTCTGCGCTTGTTCGTTATTGCGCGACCAAAGGGTGACCTGCCCATTCTCAGCAAGTGAAACCGCCAATGCGGTTCCAAATGCACCTGATCCCAGGATTGAAATGCTCACGCCTTAGCACCTTTTTTGCCACCGCCCAAAATCGAAGGGCTGTTCTGATCCAGTGGCCAACGGGGCCGAGCGGAAAGCTCCATTCCATCTCTGGCGCCACGGCGAAATCGCTCCAACCCAGCGAATGCAATCATGGCAGCGTTATCAGTGCAAAGGCTCAACGGGGGGGCAATGAATTTTGCACCAGACTCCACAGCAACAGTCTCTAAACGAGCGCGAATCGCGAAATTCGCTGCCACTCCTCCGGCCACCGCTATGACCGGCTCTGGTGGACTCTCAGCCATGTATAATGCAATGGCCCTTCGGGTTTTTTCCGACAGAGTTTCCACTACAGCCTGTTGAAATCCGGCGCATAGATCTGCGCGGTCGCTTCGCATCAAACCGCCCTTTTCAAGAACGACCAGATCGCGCAAACGCAACAAGGCCGTCTTAAGGCCAGAGAAAGAAAGATCACAACCTGGTCGATCCAGCAGAGGACGCGGAAAATGGAAACGGTTTGGATTTCCCGCCCGAGCCTCAACCTCTACGCTTGGGCCTCCGGGTTGAGGCAGTCCCAGCAACCGCGCGGTTTTGTCGAAGGCTTCGCCGGGTGCGTCGTCGATTGTTCCGCCCAACCGGGTAAATTCTTCGGGCCCTCTGGCAATCAGGTACTGGCAATGCCCGCCTGAAACCAAAAGCATCAGATAAGGAAAGGCAATCTTGTCGGTCAGGCGGGGCGTTAGCGCATGGCCCGCAAGATGGTTAACGCCGATCAAGGGCAGGCCGGACGCCGCGCTTAGACCTTTAGCGCACATCACGCCTGACATAACCCCACCTATCAGGCCGGGTCCTGCTGTAACAGCTATGGCATCCATGTCCCGCAAACTCAGCCCCGCAGTGTCCAGTGCCTGTTTTACGCAGATGTCTAACTTTTCCGTGTGCGCCCGGGCAGCGATTTCTGGCACTACGCCGCCGAATGCACTGTGAAGCTCGGTCTGGCCATGCACGATGGAAGATAAAATTTCCGCAGGCTCGAAGTCAGTTTGGCGCACGACAGCGGCAGCTGTATCATCACAGCTGCTTTCCAATCCAAGGACGGTAAGTGTTTGCACCATTGACCTGATCCGTTGCATCATGATTTCAAAGCGGGGTAGCACCCTGCGCGGACGCAAACAATCCCAAGGCCGAAGGCGCCGCCTGTTGTACCTTTTGATGACCCGCCCTCGCGCCGCCTCGGAGAGGTTCGTTGCGCAGCTTCCGACCCGCGCCAGATCGCGTGTCACTGTGATTCATTCCCCTTTACTTGAGATACGGCCGCTTGAGGTTCAAGTGGCGACAAAAGGAATTCGGGGTTTGATCTTCACATCGGCAAACTCGGTGAATGCAGCGGTATCCTTGGGGGTGGACCGAAAACTACCTGCGTATTGCGTTGGGCCTGCCACCACTGGAACTGCAAAAGGCGCGGGATGGATGGCCCAGATGGTTGGCGCGACGGCTGAGGAACTGGTGGCAAACCTGTTACAACTTAGACCCGAAAGCCCACTTTTGCATCTGCGCGGGGAACACAGCCGCGGCAATGTCGCCGAACGCCTAACCGAACTGGGCCTGACCACGTTCGAACAGCCGGTCTATAGACAAAGGCTCCTGCCGCTCACCCCCCAGGCCGAACAAGCTGCCCTTGGTGACGCACCCGTTTTAGCGCCGATATTTTCGCCACGGACCGCGCGACAATTTGCCGACGTCTGGGAAGGTTCTGCGCCTTTATGGTTGGCCGCTATTAGCGAAGCGACGGCCGACCCCCTTAGAACGTTGACGTTCCGGCGCCTGAAGATTGCTAAAGAACCCACGCCCAAGAAGATGAGTAAGGCCGTCAAAAAACTTGTGAAACATGCCTTGCGGGTTGAGGGTGCGGCTGGCGCGGATTAACTTGGGTGCGTCTGTAGTTCGGGTGTTTTTAGAATCGATAAGGGGATTGTGACGGTGGCTGGTAAAAAGAAGACTGATCAGGAACCACTGGAAGACCCCAATTTAGAAGAGCGATTGGAAGTTGATCCATCGGCTTCTGATCCTGCAGCGGACGATCAGTCGATTGAAAACCAAGAGAACCCGGAAGAAATCACTTCCGAAGCCGAAGCCGAAGCCGAAGCCGAAGCCGAAGCCGAAGCCGAAGCCGAAGCCGAAGCCGAAGCCGTTGAGGAAAAGACCATTGAGCGCCCCGTTGAAAGACGAGGCGGGTTTGTTCCTGCGCTGATTGGTGGCGTGATCGCGGCGGCGATAGGGTTCGTCGCTGGGCGCGGAGATTTTTTGCCCGGTGGTTCAGATCCGACAGACGCGATTGCGACGCTTGAATCGAAATTGCAGGACCAATCCGCTCAAATAGAAAAGCTTTCTGGCGCACTGACCGACGGTTCGGATTTGTCCGCTCTAAAGGATCAGTTGACGGCTCTGACTGCTAAATTGCCACCAATTGAAGCAGATTTGGACAGCGCAAAATCCAATATCGACGAACTGAATAGCAAGTTAGACCCTCTGGCAGATCGTTTGGCCGAAATGGAGAAACGACCAATCACCCAAGGTGCCTCGGCCGAAGCAGTTGCCGCTTATGAGGCAGAGCTCAAAAAGCTGCAGCAATCGCTTGCAGCGCAAAGGGCGGAAGTCGAAAAGATGGTTTTGGACGCCCAAGCCCTAGAAGCAAAAGCGGCCGCTGAAGCACGTGCAGCCACCAACACGGCAACGTTGACTCGGCTAAAAGGAAAACTGGATACCGGACAACCTTATACGGATTTAGTTACCGAACTTCAGTCGGGGGGGTTGACGGTACCGGATGCACTGATTGCGACTGCTGAAAAAGGTGTGGCAACTACCTCAACGTTAAACGCGTCATTCCCTCCGGCGGCCCGAAAGGCGCTGGCGGATGCGCGCGATGCGGAAAAGGGCACTGGTTTGGTCGCATTTTTGCAGCGTCAGACGGGTGCACGGTCGGTAACGCCACAGGATGGGGACGACCCGGATGCAATTCTTTCGCGCGCGCAGGCGGCACTCTCAAATGGAGATGTTTCTGCCGCCCTAAGCGAACTTGAATCCCTGCCTGAATCGGCTCGAAGCGCGATGGCGGGTTGGGAAGAGGCCGCTCAGACCAGAGTTGCCGCAGTGGACGCCGCAAATACGCTTGCTTCAAGCGTAAACTCGAACTGAAGGACCTGCCATGCTTTGGTCACTGTTAAAGATCCTTGTTTTTGTTGCGATTATCGGCTTGCTGGCCATAGGTGCTGGGTTTCTGATGGAATCCAGCGGAGGCGTGCAAGTCACCGTGGCAGGTACGGAGTACACGCTAGGGCCCCTGCAATCAGTCATCGCGCTGTGCCTTCTTGTTTTTGCGGTCTGGCTGTTCTTCAAATTGCTTAACTTGCTGATTGCGACCCTGAAATTCCTTAACGGAGATGAAACTGCCTTGTCGCGATACTTCGACCGCAGTCGGGAACAGCGTGGTTATCAAGCTTTGTCTGATGGAATGATGGCGCTTGCCTCGGGCGAGGGTCGGGCAGCTATAACAAAAGCGCAAAAAGCGGAACGCCTGCTGAACAAGCCTGAATTGACCAATTTGCTGGTTGCGCAAGCTGCCGAAATGAACGGAGATACCAAGAAAGCCTCAGAGACGTACAAGAAGCTGGTTCAAAACAATGCGACCCGTTTTGTCGGCGTGCGGGGTATTATGAAACAGAAACTGGCAGAAGGCGACGACGAAACCGCCCGGAAACTGGCGGAAAAGGCACTTGCTTTGAAACCCCGCCATGAAGAGACACAAGACGTCCTGTTGAACCTGCAGACCAAGGCGCAAGACTGGGCAGGTGCCCGCTCGACGCTGACTTCCAAGCTAAAGGCCGGGTATTTGCCTCGGGATGTCTTTAAACGGCGCGATGCGATTCTGGCTCTTTCCGAAGCTAAGGATATTCTGGACGACTCTGCATCGGTAGAACAGCAGGAACACGCAATTGAGGCCAATCGGCTTTCACCAGACTTAGTTCCCGCCGCTGCAATGGCTGCGCGGGCTTATATCGAAAAGGGCAAACCGCGTTCTGCATCGAAGATCTTAAAAAAAGCGTGGGAGGTTCAGCCCCATCCTGACCTTGCCCATGCATTTGCGGAGATTGAACTAGATGAAACCCCGGAGCAGCGCATCAAGCGGTTCACAGCCCTTACCCGGGTCCATCCTCAGGATCCCGAGACTCGTTTAATTTTGGCCGAGTTGAATATTGTTGCCGAGGACTTCCCGGAAGCCCGGCGCGCGTTGGGCGACCTGATTGAAAATCAAGCAGACGCCCGGGGCTACACCCTGATGGCTGCAATCGAACGGGGAGAGGGTGCGTCGGATGCGGTCGTGCAGGGTTGGCTTGCAAAGGCGCTGAACGCTCCTCGTGGTCCGCAGTGGGTTTGTAACAACTGCCATGACATTCAGCCAGAGTGGGGACCTGTTTGTCAAAACTGCAACAGCTTTGACACGCTCAGCTGGCAAACTCCGCAAACGCCAGAAATTGCCACGGCGACAGGTGTTCACATGTTGCCCCTAATCGTTGGGACGATTGAGGACCAGCCTGAACCGGAGCCTGAGGAAGCGCGCGAGGATGACGAACCCGAGGTCGATGAGGTGATTGAAGCGAATGCTGAGCTGGTTGAGGCCGAGAAGCAGTCCTGACCTGTGCTAATGTTTTGACGAACCAGCTTGCATAACGCTGCGTGGCCGGCGAGTTTCTTTCGCTTCACTCATGGCTTTGGTGAATCTACCTGACCGAGACTTTTTGAAACGGTTGGGGCGCCAATCGAACGAGAACAGCAAACGGGTCCGCAGGAACGAGGCGAGGCATATTCAGATCTTATTCTGTAAATACTAGATCGCTGCGGTTAACTGCTTCGGCTATGAAATACAAACTGCAAAACAAGACATTCTCGTTCTGTATTTTCTTTAATTTTTGAGTGAAGTGAAAGCGGAGAAGCTCTTTTCGGCTTTCTGAAACGCGCTGCGATCGCAGCAGTTCCGTCATAGTGACAACCAGGTTCGGGATCGCTCGCGAAGCCGTAAGTCCGCCATACAATGGCGGTGCCCAATTGTCGCATTCAAATCTGTTTGTTAACGTCCCTCTCTAAGGGGGGTGTAAGCCCGTATGTTGGACTACTCACATAACGCCATTTTGGTAGTGGCGTCGCTTGGCGTTGCATTGATGGCCGGGTTCACTGGGCTGTATTTGACGCATGGCGCGAACAGGCTGGACAGCCAAAGGCGCAAGTTTGTCGTCGCGCTGGCTGCGGTCATCCTGGGCGGTGGTATCTGGTCCATGCATTTCGTTGCGATGCTAGGTCTGCAATTACCAATCTTGTTTTACTACGACGCGCTTGTCACACTGATTTCGGCGTTGGTTGCCATTCTGATGGTTGGCCTCGCACTTTTGCTGCTTCATTTTCGGCGGCGCACGATGCAAACAATCGTTGGCGCAGGTGTCATTGTCGGCATGGGGATCGTCGTGATGCATTACGTCGGCATGGCCGGAATGCAACTGTGTCGTCCGGTCTACAGTATTTGGGATGTTGCAATCTCGACTGTCGCGTCGGTCGTCCTGTCTGTGCTGGCGATATGGGTTGCTTATGATAACCGCACACAGCGCAATATTTTGCTGGGGACCGTTTGTTTCGGGGTCGCGGTTTTCACCATGCATTTTGTTGCAACTGGATTGACTGATTTTGTCGTCAGTGACGTTCCCAGCGGCGCCGGACCAGAGTTAAATAATCAGGTCCTGGCGATGGGAGTCACGGTTTCAGTATTCTTAATTTGCTCGGCATTTTTGTTAACCGGCATCACCTTCATTGGCCCAAGCCAGGAGGCTGAACCCGCCGGAGACTCCGAGCCTGCGCATGAGCCAGAATTATCGGTTTTGCGCGCGGGCGTTCCGTTCGAGCGGGAAGGTCAGACTTTCTTTGCTGAACCCTACCGTATCGCCGCAATTCGCGCCGAAGGCCACTACACCATCCTTTACATGGATTCTGAAAAATTATTTTGTCCGTGGTCAATTACTGAGGCTGAAACACGCCTTTTATCGGACGGCTTTCTGCGGGCGCATCGCAGCTATTTGGTTAATCCAAAACATGTGTCGTGTTTCGAGCGTCACAAGGACAACGGAACCTGTTATTTTGACGGTGTCGAGGCGTTGACAAAGGTTCCAGTGAGTCGCTCACGCCTAGCGGATATTCGCAGCGCGTTGGGATTGTGATCGCAACTCGTGCAGCCCATTCGCATTTCGTGAAACAGACGGCGTCCCCTGTTCTCGTGTGCTGGAACGTATGAGCCATTAAGCTTTTTCCTTACTCTAGGGAGTTTAAGGCGTTTTGCCGTACCCAGGGAGGAAAACATGATACCAGCCGGTTTTGAGTACCACCGGCCAGGCGACATTGCCTCGGCTATTGGCATTCTACAGGAACACGGAGACGAAGCTCGCGTCATAGCTGGCGGGCACAGCCTTATTCCTATGATGAAACTGCGAATGGCAGAAATGGGCCATCTCGTTGATCTTCAGGCGATCGACGAACTCAAAGGGATAGAAGTGGGTGCCGAGTCAGTCACGCTTGGCGCGATGGTAACCCAGCATGAGTTGATAACTCATGAAGGTCTGGCATCCGCCATTCCGTTAATTCGCGATGCCGCGCTCCAGATCGCGGACCCTCAGGTGCGCTACATGGGAACGGTTGGTGGAAACGTGGCCAACGGTGATCCGGGCAACGACATGCCGGGATTGATGCAGTGTTTGGACGCAACGTTTGAACTCAAGGGCCCCGACGGAACACGTAACGTAGCAGCGCGTGACTTTTACGAAGCTGCATATTTTACCGCGCGCGAGGACGAGGAAATTCTGACGCGTATTTCGATACCTATACCGGGCCCCGGTGTCGGCCAAGCCTACGAAAAGCAGAAGCGCAAGATTGGAGATTATGCCACAGCTGCGGCGGCGGTCTTGGTCGGTAATGGCAAAGCCTCGGTCGCCATGACCAATTTGTCCGACACTCCGATCTGGTCTGCAGAAGCCAGCAACGCACTTGCCGGGGGCGACGTCGACGGTAGCGTCAGCGCGATGCTCGATGCAATTGACCCTGTCGCCGACAACCGCGGACCTGTGGAGTTCAAAAAACACGTAGCTGCTGTGATGTTGCGCCGCGCCATTGGCCGGGCGCAAACCCGCGCGGGCTGAGGGGAGTTAAACCAATGTCGAAAATGCACGTCAAACTTACAGTAAACGGCAAGCAGGTCGAAGGTCTGGCCGAGCCGCGTACGCTTTTGATTCATTTCCTACGAGAAGATCTAAAAATTACTGGTCCGCACATTGGCTGCGAAACCAGCCATTGTGGTGCTTGCACCGTCGATATTGACGGGAAGTCGGTGAAATCCTGCACAACCTTTGTTGCTCAGGTAAACGGAGCTGACGTCACAACCGTCGAAGGGCTGACCAACGACGACGGTAGCTTAGGCGTCCTTCAAGAGATGTTCCGTGAACATCACGGGCTGCAATGCGGATTCTGCACACCGGGCATGATCACCCGTGCGCATCGCCTGCTGCAGGAAAACCCGAACCCGACAGAAGAGGAAATCCGTTTTGGGATGGCTGGTAACCTCTGCCGCTGCACCGGTTACCAGAACATCGTAAAGGCCATCTCGGCTTCCGCCGACATGCTTAATGCTCAGAAGGAGGCCGCGGAATGAACGACCAGACAATGACACCCGAAGAACGCGCCGCCAATCTCAAAGGAATGGGCAGTTCGCGCAAACGCGTGGAGGACGTGCGATTCACTCAAGGCAAAGGCAATTATGTCGATGACATCAAGTTGGACGGAATGCTGTTTGGCGACTTTGTGCGCTCGCCTTACGCACATGCCCGTGTCGTCAGCGTAAACAAGGATGCAGCGCTTGCTCTGCCAGGCGTAATTGCAGTGCTGACCGCCGAGGACCTGTCGCCGCTGGGTCTCCATTGGATGCCGACTTTGGCAGGTGACAAACAGATGGTACTGGCCGATGGAAAGGTTCTGTTCCAAGGTCAAGAAGTCGCCTATGTCGTCGCCGAGGACCGCTATATTGCTGCAGACGCTGCAGAACTGGTTGAGGTTGAGTACGAAGAACTGCCAGTTCTGACCGATCCGTTCGAAGCGTTGAAGTCCGACGTTGTCCTGCGCGAAGACCTTGAGGGTCAAACCGAAGGAGCCCACGGGCCCAGAAAGCACCACAATCATATCTTCACCTGGGAACAAGGCGACAAGGACGCGACCGAGTCCGTTCTGGCAGAAGCCGACGTGGTGGCCGAAGAGATGGTGTATTACCACAGAACACATCCTTGCCCGCTGGAAACCTGTGGCTGTGTAGCGTCGATGGACAAAGTTACCGGCAAATTGACGCTTTACGGTACGTTCCAGGCTCCGCATGCGATCAGGACGGTCGTTTCACTGATATCTGGCCTTGCCGAACACAACATCCGCGTTATTAGCCCTGATATCGGTGGCGGTTTTGGCAACAAGGTTGGTGCCTATGCGGGTTACGTTTGTTCAGTAGTCGCATCTATTGTCACGGGAAAACCCGTTAAATGGGTCGAGGACCGGATGGAAAACCTGATGTCCACCGCATTCGCACGCGATTACTGGATGCAGGGCAAGATCGCTGCCACGAAAGAGGGTAAGATCACAGGCCTCTGGTGCCATACGACGGCGGACCATGGAGGATTTGACGCCTGCGCTGATCCAACCAAATTTCCTGCTGGGTTCATGAACATCTGTACTGGATCCTATGATATTCCGACGGCATATCTGGCGGTAGATGGTGTTTATACTAACAAGGCACCCGGTGGCGTAGCGTATCGTTGCTCTTTCCGCGTGACCGAGGCCGCATACTTCATCGAGCGCATGATCGAGGTTTTGGCTATCAAGCTGAACATGGATGCAGCCGAGTTGCGCCGGATCAATTTCATTAAGGCCGATCAGTTTCCGTATCAATCTGCGCTGGGCTGGGAATACGACTCGGGCGATTACCATACCGCTTGGGACAAGGCGTTGGAGGCCGTCGACTACAACGGCCTACGGGCTGAACAGGCACAGCGGATTGAGGATTTCAAAGCTGGCAAGACCCGCAAACTGCTTGGGATTGGGCTAACGCACTTCACAGAAATCGTTGGCGCAGGTCCGGTGAAGAATTGCGACATCCTAGGACTGGGTATGTTCGATTCCTGCGAAATTCGCATCCACCCAACTGGATCCGCCATCGCACGGCTTGGGACGATTAGCCAGGGTCAGGGTCATGCCACGACTTTTGCCCAGATTATTGCCAGTGAGATCGGCCTTCCAGCCGATGACATCACGCTTGAAGAAGGCGACACTGATACGGCACCCTACGGGCTTGGGACGTACGGTTCCCGGTCGACCCCGGTAGCGGGAGCGGCAACGGCAATGGCCGCTCGCAAAATCCGGGCCAAGGCGCAGATGATCGCCGCCTATCTGCTGGAAGTTCACGACGACGATGTCGAGTGGGATGTTGATCGCTTTGCAGTCAAAGGCGCGCCTGAGCGCTTCAAGACGATGAAGGAAATCGCCTTTGCCGCCTACAATCAAGCCATTCCGGGATTGGAACCTGGTCTTGAGGCGGTCAGTTATTATGACCCGCCGAATATGACATATCCATTTGGTGCCTATATCTGTGTTATGGAAATCGACGTAGATACCGGTGAGTGGGAAGTTAGGCAGTTCTATGCGCTTGACGATTGCGGAACCCGGATCAACCCGATGATCATCGAGGGGCAAGTCCACGGTGGCGTGACCGAGGCGTTGGCCATCGCAATGGGGCAAGAGATTGCTTATGATGAAATGGGCAACGTAAAGACCGGTACGCTTATGGACTTCTTCCTGCCGACAGCGTGGGAAACACCCAACTACACGACCGATCATACGGTGACACCGTCTCCGCACCATCCAATTGGCGCCAAGGGCGTAGGCGAGAGCCCGAATGTCGGCGGAGTGCCAGCATTTTCGAATGCTGTGCATGATGCATTCCGCCCATTTGGCCTTGTTCAGAGCCATATGCCGCACGATCATTGGCGCATCTGGAAAATTGCCAATGGTCTAGGGATGCACGGCTAAAAAACTCAAGCCGCTGCACTAGAATCCAGTGCAGCGGCTGTTCAGGAGACAGGCATGAGCTTGCAAGACATACAGCAAGGGCTCGCGAAAGTGGGTTACGTTGCGGGCGACCGCTTGACGATGGCGCTTCATCTGGCGCAGAAACTCGGCCGCCCCTTGCTGCTGGAAGGTCCAGCCGGAGTTGGTAAAACCGAAGTCGCCAAAGCACTCGCCGCTAAACTTGATACGAGGTTGATCCGGCTGCAGTGTTACGAAGGTCTCGACGCCAGCCACGCAATTTATGAGTGGAATTACCAACGGCAGTTGCTTGCAATTCGCGCCAGCGAGTCGCAAGGCGGAACAAGCGAAGCCCATCTTTTCACAGATGACTTCCTTTTAAAACGTCCCCTTCTGGAAGCTATCAGCGAGGAGGTGCCCCCAGTTCTTCTGATTGATGAGATTGATCGCGCCGATGAGGAGTTCGAAGCTTACTTACTGGAAATACTGTCAGATTTCCAGATTACCATACCTGAGCTTGGTACAATCCGAGCCCGTTCAAAACCCATCGTGATACTGACCGCAAACGGAACACGTGACCTATCGGACGCATTGCGACGCCGCTGTCTGTACAGTTTCATCGACTACCCGTCCCATGAAACCGAAATGGCAATTCTCAAGGCTCAAATGCCAAATATCGAAGGCTTGCTTGCACGACAAATTGTCGGAGTTGTGCAATCCCTGCGCAAAGAGGATCTTGAGAAGACGCCAGGTGTTGCCGAGATGCTTGATTGGGCAGCCGCCTTGTCTGGACTGGGGGTAAATGACCTTGCCAAGTCCCGCTCAGAGGTTCAGGCAACGCTTGTTTGCCTGCTTAAAACGGCCGCTGACTTTGATGCTGCTCCGCCCGAAATTATGGACCAGTTCATTGGAAAGGTCGCCTGATGCCGGTCACGCGCTTCCCTTCCCGAGCTGAAGGTCTGGCGGACAGGATGTCCGGTTTCATCGGGCATTTGAGAATGAACGGTTTGCGCGTCGGGCCAAAAGAAACCGGAGATGCATTGGCAGCCTTGTCTGCAGTCAATGCTGCGGATGCAGATCAAGCTCGGCGTGCGTTATGCGTTTTGCTTGCAGGAGATTCAGAAGACTGGAACCGCTTTGATGAACTGTTCGACGCTTATTGGTTCAACGCCGGAAAGCAAAGGACGGGAACGGCAAATACCGCGCATGTTCGGGTGCAGTCTGCAAAACCGATGATCTGGCAGACAGAAAGCCGGGCGGATAAACAAGACGCTGATGGGCCGGATAGCTCTGCGACTGTTGATCCGGGTGAAGGCGAAGCCGAAGGTATAGATGGTAAGCTGATCGCTACCCGAACCACAAACCTTGCGAGAAGAGATCTTCGCGAGCTTATGGATGATGAGGCTCTAAAAAGGGCCGAAACTGCTGCGATGTTGATTGCCCGTGCGATCCGTGACCGTCGGTCACGGCGTCGCAAACGCGCCCTGCGGGGACCGGCGCTGGATATGCGGCGCATTCAACGATCGAGTCTTGCACGTGGCGGTGAGCCAATCGACCTATACCGCCGTGCGCGCCCACCTCGCCCTATGCGAATAGTCGCTTTATGCGATGTCAGCGGATCCATGACAGTTTACTCGCGGGTTTTTCTGGCATTCCTCAAAGGACTTGTTGGCAGCGGGACAGAAGCGGACGCTTATTTGTTTCACACCCGTCTGATGCGCGTCACAGATGCGCTTCGCGACCACGACACCTTGCGAGCAGCAGGAAGACTGTCGCTGATGGCCGAAGGGTTTGGTGGCGGTACGGATATCTCTGGTAGCTTAGAGAGTTTTCTGGGCGGATATGGCGCACGGGCGCTTAATGGGCGTACGGTCGTTTTGATCCTTTCGGACGGATACTGCAGTTCCGATCCGCGGGCGCTGGGCTCAGTATTGGCTCGCATCCGGCGAAAGGCGCGGCGTATTGTTTGGCTAAATCCGTTGAAAGGGTGGGAAAACTATGAGCCTGCGGCTGCTGCGATCCAAGCAGCTTTGCCTCATCTGGATGCGCATCTGCCTGCTAATACTCTGGACGCTTTGGCGGCTTTAGAACCAGAGTTCCAAAAGTTGTGAAAGGAGACGTAATGCCGGGCTTCGACATATTCGACACAATCGACACGTTGCGCTCAAAAGGCGAAAGTTTCTGCGTTGCCACAGTATTGCGAACCGCGGACGTGACGTCGGCCAAGGCCGGGGCCAAGGCTGCAATAACTGGGACCGGCGAAATACTGGGGCATTTGGGCGGCGCTTGCGTGCAACGCGCTGTTCGCGCCTCTGCTGTCAAGGCGTTATCCAGCGGCGATCCGCAAATGATCCGCATTAAACCTTCTGACAAGGTGGTTTCCTTGGCGGACCCAGACGGGGTGCAGACCTTCAAAAGTGGATGCCCGTCTGGCGGAACTGTCGACTTGCTGGTTGAGCCGTATCAACATGCCCCCAAATTGGTGATTTTTGGGGATACGCCAATTGCTTCGGCGCTTCGGGCTCATGCGACACTGGCCGGACTTCGGGTTTGCCTGCCCAAAGGGACTGTTGGTGAAGCCTATTCTGAATTTGACCCAGACGACCTGCCTGCGCTGGGCATCCAGCCTCGTGATTTTGTTGTTGTCGCCTCGCAGGGCAAGGGTGATGCGGTTGCGTTAAAGTCTGCACTGCAATCACCTGCCAGAAGAGTTTCAATGGTGGCCAGCCGCCGCAAGGCACAGGTCTTGTGTGACAGGTTGATATCGCTGGGGATGAACCCCGCCCGAGTCGAACAATTAAAGGCACCCGCGGGGCTTGATATTCACGCGGTCGATCCACACGAAATCGCGTTGTCGATTTTGGCTGAGATCATTTTTTGGCGGAATATCGACAAATCGGAGGAAGCATCACATGATGAAAAGACGGCTTAAACCGCGGTGTAACTTCCAATTCAAACACCTCGAATTGACGGTGAAAGAAGCGGCGTAAGAGGCGCTTTGCGTCTACCTAAGATGTTGTTGAGAAAGGAAATCTAAATGGAGCTGACTGACGAAATCCGCATATCCGCGCCGCGGGATGTGGTATATGCGGCCTTGAACGATCCGGATGTTCTGCGAGAATGTATTCCCGGCTGCGAGGAACTGACACAGGCTGCGCCCGATCAGCTCGAGGCTAAAGTGGTCCTTAAAATCGGTCCGGTAAAGGCGCGTTTCGCTGGCGAGGTGACCTTGGACACAACAAACGCACCGAACGGCTTCAGCCTGTCAGGCGAGGGCAAGGGTGGAGCGGCCGGATTTGCCAAGGGTGGCGCGGACGTAACCCTGACCGAGGACGGCGGCGAGACGGTTCTGACTTACACTGCAAAGGTTGATATCGGCGGAAAGATCGCCCAACTGGGCAGCCGATTGATTGCAGGGACTGCAAAGAAACTATCGGGCAAGTTCTTTACTAAGTTCGGCGAATTGGTATCCGAACAATCCGCAGCTTGAAGCAGCGCAAAAATGAAAGTGGGGGCAAGCTATATTTGCCCCTGTCCTAGTTCGAAGGCGCTGCGCTAAGCGTACGAATTTTCTAAAAAACGACACTGGATTGCGGTGGATCTCCTCGCCAGGCAAAGGCAATAAATGCCCTATGCCATTGCTGACGGGTGAAGCTTTGAATGGAAATTTTTTGATGGGTTGGTGCCCAGGAGAGGACCTAGTTGGAGGTATTAATTATTATAAATCAAATATTTATGAGTTGCGACATTTGATTTGTGGACTCGAATGTGGACCTGATTGGAGGAGCTAAACGATCGTACACCCAACCCTTGAGGCAGCGACAAAAACTTTTCAGACTCGAACAACCAACTCCCTAGAGCTTGAACACCTCAGGGGCTTTTACGGTTGATCCTCGACGTCCGAATGAAATTGGTCTCTACCTACAATAGCCAGCTCGCCTCAAACGAGATTTCGCTGCCGGTGTTTCCAGCTGCCGGTATCGCCCACCCGAGAACCTCGCGCAATCCAGTGCATGTCCCGCAGCAATCACGGCAGCGCCAATATCTTGTCCGTCGGCATAACAAACACCAACCCAACGATCATAGGTACGCTCACCGTTCAGTTTGCACTCGATGTTCTTGCCTCGCAGGAAGTTCACCATCCAGCGTTTAGCGTCCTGACCAGAACGAGTGCCAAGTTCTGGCGCATCCACTCCGTTCAGGCGAACGGGAGTGCCATCGACAACGATCGTATCTGCGTCGCGTACTTGGAGGCCACCAGCAGCGGCAGTCGTGGCGAAAAGAGCCACAGCAATTGTTAGCATCTTGAACAAGACAAATTCCTCGGTGTTGCGTGTTAGTCGATTACTTGAGTTGCTATGCGTGTATCCAAGAGTTCTTCTTCGACGAGCGCATAGATTTCGTCAGGTGGAGTGTTCAGAGAGTACAGCATGAGCGACGGTTCCACGCCCATGTCGATGAGATGTTGCATCGTTTCGCCTTGTCCCATTTGGATACCTTCAACTGCGAAGACGACTGGTATCAGGCGAGGCTGATCGTAGTAGTGCTGATGCATACCAACAATGCTACGGAGCGAGACGATGCGCTCCTCCCCACCTGCTAGGATGTAAGGGCATGAGGACACGCACATCGCGCCAGCCAGAACTGCAGAAGATAGCTCCGCTTCTCTGACCTTCTCACCGATGGACAACGCCTCTGACACCATTCCACCGGGGCTGTGAAGTGCCACGAGGTCCGGTTTCTCTTGCATGTCGGATAGGTACGAAGCAAATCGCGATGAGTCGTCCACTTCTATTTGCCCAGTGAGAAGCAATACACTCCCCAGCCCTTCCACTTCCACTACAGAGAAATCCAATCTTTCTGGAAAAGCCTCTGGCATCGGTATTTCTAGTGGCCCGTCTTGTAGCAGAAGCGACGGATCAGAACGGTCGGTACGATATTCCCGACGTTGATCGCCGGGAGACACTGGTCCCGTAGGGAGTTCAACTCGCTCTTTGAACGGGTTTGGAATGACGCCAACAACATCGAACGCAATCAGAACACCTGCGATCACGAGCTGCAAAATCAGAACGTACCGTAGCCCAGAGCGTGGATCGAGACGATTTAAAATACCCATCAAGCTTGATCTTTTTGCGTCGTAGCGCGGTTAAGTATGGCGGCGTCCGCCACACCCATTGTTGCCTCGACGTCCTTCATGGCGTTCATAGCGGCTCTGAGGTCGGAGAGTGTCAGCGTATCCTCTATGCTCATACCGTCCTTGCCGCTGCGAATTGCGGCTTGGGTGATAGCCAGCACGAATACCAACACGGCGGGCAGCAAGTCGATTGCGATTGCTCCGGCCCACGAAGGTACGAAGTTGTGGGCGTATTTGATTACAGCATCGGCACTGGAAATCGGATTGTATGCCGTCTCGATTGGCGGCTCCATGTCCAATACCTCGTCAGCTGCGTTCTTGAGTGTCTTGCTTCGTTGGTCCAGAGCGTTCAAAACGGAATTGATAGTGGATGATTGCGCGTCGCGTACGTCGGAGCTTCGACCATCAAGCTCTGGAAGTACGACTGACGATGGCAAGTCTTCGGCAGCACGAGCAACAAGTGGTGCTACGCTGTATTGGTTGAGACGAGAGATGACGCCGGCCAGCTTTACGCTTTCCTCAGAAAACTGAACCGAGCGACGATCCACTGGACCGGGTGCAACGGTAAGCTCACGCATCTTTGCGAGGATTTCGTTGCCTTGTTGGAAAGCTTCCTCGATAGGTTCTTGCTGTGCAGCGATCTGTTCCTCCAGGTTACGCAATTCCTCAGCCTTTTGAGTAAGAACACGGAACACGGCACCTCGACCAGCTGTACCTGATAGATCACCAGACTGCTCGAGTTCAGCGAGTTCCTCAAAACTCTGTCGGGCGCGTTCCACCTCGCGACCCAACGCTTGACCGCTGAGAGCGATGTCGTGAGCTTGCTCAAGGGCTGCTTGGTAGTCACGCACAGTGTTTTCGAGGTGTTGTTCAACCGCTGCTGAGCCAGCGAGAGCTGCAGCATTGAGCCAGCTGGACATGGCAATAATGGCAACAGAGCCGACAATGGTTGAGATAGTTAGCCCGATAAAACCGCTCGCAGTGCGCATTGAAGGCAACAGCCGGAGCATGTAGCTCCAGAACACAAAAATGCCGACAGACACAGCTATCGAATAGGCCACGGCAGCGAAGAATGAGACCGCACCGTTGTCTTCAAGCAGCGAAGATACACCGAGATATGTGTAAATCCCTGACGCTATAGCGAGGACACCCAAGGCTGCGGGAGTGAAGGTGTCAAGCCAAGCGAGATGACCTTCGAGTTCTTTTGCAGTCCGAAGCCCTTTTGCTTCTTCGGCAGTCAGCCGGTCTTTGTTCTCTGTCATGGCAACACTTACTCCACACTCTTGACGCGATACAACGCCACATAATCATTCACTGAAATATTTCACGTGGGTTTGCACATCACGCCGCAGCGAAGAGATTGCTTGTGAGAACCTGCCATTCTCATTGGATTTTCCGCCAGTTTTCATTCTGAGCTCTAGGCGGTGTGGAAAACTACAACTAACTGAAATTTAAGCCCGTTCTTTTGGGCCTATCTGTAAATGGAGTTGAACATTCTAATAGTCCTTTGAGTGACCTCTCTCTGAGAGGAGACTGGTTCGCAACCCTCCGGACAAAAAAATGACATGCTTTCAGGGCATCAACCTTGGCGTGTACTTGAGTCAGCCTTGATCTGGTGAAGCAATTTTGAACGACCTAACGTTGGGAGACCTGTTTCGTGGAGACTTTTGTTGTTTTAGGATTGGTATTGGCAGGTGCGGTGTATTTGGCATTCCGCAGCAACAGGTACAAAGACACGACAACGCCCCCGAGAGAGTCACAGTCGGACAAAAATCCTAGATTAACTACTGGGCAGCGACAACGCACGTCGCCGCAGCGGCGTTTTGATCCAAGCCATACGGTACCACGGCCAAGCGTCTCGATATTGACGGGTTCCGCTTACGTAGTGGATGGCGACACGCTGGTCATAAAGAAAACCCAGGTCAGGTTGTTTGGTGTCGATGCGCCCGAGATGAACCACCCTTACGGGAAGAAAGCAAAATGGGCGCTCGTTTCTCTCTGCAAGGGAAAAAAAATTAGGGCTGAAGTAACAGATCAAGACACCCACGGTCGTACAGTTGCAAAGTGCTACTTGGAGGACGGCCGTGATCTATCTGCTGAAATGGTCAAACTTGGCTTAGCGATAGACTGGCCAAAATTCTCAGGTGGAAAATATCGATCAATGGAAAAGCCCGATGCTCGAAAGAAGCTCTGGCTAGCCAACGCAAGGCAGAATGGACATATGGGGCTGTGGAAGAAATATGAAGAGAAAGAAGCCGCTCGGAAGATGAACGGTTAACACTATTGGCAGCTGTCCCTCAGATTAAGAGTTACGAGAGCGATCATAGATCGACGAAGCTGCCTTCTGGCCTTGGTAGTCGCTCGTATTTACTTGCATCTTTCAATGCAGTTCCGAGAGTGTCCATATTGTGTTGCCCACGACGCTTTGAAAGCATTGCGGCTCCTTTCGACCTCGCTTGATTGAGAGCATTAATCAGTTACTGATTGAATTCAACACGCTGGGCCACGAGGCTTCTTGAGAAATGAAATCCTAGCTACGACTAAGAAGCGACAGCAGTCGAAAATCAGGTTGCGATTGGCTGACTTCCACTAGGAATGGTTTTGTTTTTGAAAGCTTCCCTTCTGCAATCAACCTTTTCTTTCGTGTCTTGTACGCCCTTTTCACAACAGTTGCGTTCCAAGAGGGAAAGTCTGCTAGTTCTTTAATCTCGAGCACCTCTAAGATGTCGTTGCCATCTGATCCAGGAACGAAGAGCGCTTTGTAAAGCCAAAGGTTGTTGCTTCGGAGGGCATCATCCCACTGTTTGATTTCAGGAAGCTGGTTCTCCAATTCTTGCCCATACAATTTTGTGCTTTTTACTTTTTGTCGTAATTCGTACTGGAAGCGACCAATAACAAAGCCACGCTCGAGCACGTATTTTTTGATGTCATTCTTCTTCATATGAATTTCTTGCAACGCTTTCCGTGCCAATGCCTTTCGTGTTTCGTTGTTAAGATTTTTTTCGAACATACCCATGAAACTTCCTTATGTTGTGGGTTGCGGTTAGGAGCGGTTGCTCCGGTTTGCAGAAAGTCCAACTTTTGGTCCTGCAGATAAGTCGCACCAAAGATCAGGCTTTGATGCGGATTTTTGGTGCTTGGAAATTTGGTTCGAAGAACACGAACCACTTTGGTGACGCCTAATGGCGTCCCCCAGTTTGGAAATAGCTAACTCTTGAAGCTGCTTCGCTTCTGTAATGGTACAGTTGGATGGGCCGAAAGCGCTGTGAGTTACGTACTCCGTAAGGGTCCGTTTGGAGACCTCTGTCGAAGATGAGCCTTCTGGCACTCCAATGAAGCTGATTTCCTCAGCATCAGAGAAGATGTCTGCAGAACCGCCACAGTGATGCTCAGAGAGTCACTGACCTTACATCCGACAGGGGTTGTTAATGGCGTCCCCCCAGCATGGAAATAGATAACTCTTTAAGCTGCTTCGCTTCTGTAACGGTACAGTTGGATGGGCCGAAAGCGCTGTGAGTTACTACTCCGATAGAGTCCGTTTGGAGACCTCTGTCGAAGATGAGCCTTCTGGCACTCCAATGAAGCTGATTTCCTCAGCATCAGAGAAGATGTCTGCAGAACCGCCACAGTGATGCTCAGAGAGTCACTGAGAGGCCTAGCGAGTCCTGATAGGGGTTGCCCAACTCAGCCCCAAATGCCTCTCCTGTGGATTTATGTATGCCCACTGAACTGATCTATCGAAGCGGTTTCATCAGAGGCAGATACTGCATCCAAAAGGACATCAAAAAAAGCCGCTAGTGTTTTCCACTGCGACCCATGGTTTCGAAGTTTTTGAAGAATGCTCCGAGCACTTTATCATCGACTGATAATTTGTCCCCAGGTAAAGGACCTATAAACGCGTCTCTTCACTTTCTAGAAAAGCGGACCTTGGTTCGCAGTGCAGAGGATGACTGCATTGAGCCCAATGCGGACGCTAAGTTCAAGCGGCTTTCTAAGCCTATAGCCAGCTGGTTATAGATTGACTTAGATCATTTGTTTCTTGGTCCCAATGACGAATTATTGATCCTATGAACGCCCGACTAAACATATCATTGATGCTCGCAGCTCTTTGCTTTCTTATCCCAAGTGTCTCGCTTTCAGAGAGCGCTGAATATTATATTGACAGTAGGATAAACCTTCAGTTTGAAACTCCTAAAGAGTGTAACCTCTCGAAAACCCCGCGAGATCAAGTCACGAATTGCCAGTGGGTGGCATCGGACGGTGGAACGCGAGGCGTTTACTTAGTCGCATTTCGACGCCCTGTGGAAGCGGTTCTGAAAGAGCTAGGAGTGCGCCGCACTCAATTTAATACTGAACCAAATAAGTATCTGATGAACTTGCTCAAGCACCTCGAAGAAATAGCTAGATCTATCCCACCGGCTCCGAATCAAACTCTAGTAAACCTAAATTCTCGCCCATATTCGCTTTCGCAAAACTCAGAGCTTCTTGAAGTTTGTTTGGCGTATGACTTTGACTTTACAGATATTGCCTTCGACGAGCCTATTCGCCTGGATAATACTGGCGTTCGATGCGCCGGGTATGATCTCACAAAGGGGTGGGTTCTAATAATTTTCATTGAATATGTGAATTCGCATACTGACCGCTTAGATCAGCGAGCCGAGGGCTTCGAAAAGGAAGCTGGCCGCGTCATAAATAGTTTGAATGTCATTCGAAAATAAGCGTCTTGCTGGAGCGTGAGATGGCGTTTCCAAAGGCCTCAGCTTTTGAAGTCCTCTATCAAATGACCGAAACGGTAAATTACCTTGACTGCTTTGTCCGCAGAGTGGTCTTTCATATCTGGCACTGAGGTTGACCGCCTTTCTTCAATTTGAAAGTCATGACCCTAAATCCGATAGGCGCTGTCAATGGACGTACGTCAGAGTTTCTATCTCTTGAAGGTACAGTTGGAGGCACCTTGCCTTGGATCAATCCAAAGGAACTGCGACCCTGAGCTGCAATATCATCGGGACTCAGTTGCCTATGAACTTGAAATACTCAGCTTCAGTCCAATTCACGGAGGGACCGATTCTCAGAAGCAATAATAAGAATAATAAACCCCCTCTTTTTTGAAGTCGTTTTCCAAAACCCCCCACCCCTTAGTTTCCAGCTAAAAGTTCTGCCAATAGACCTTGCCTCAGTGACAGCTTCTCAGGGCGGCGGATTTGTCTGTCTATGGAGTCGGATTTCACTTTTGGCAGACACTCTGCCTCGACTCCTAAGAACCTAATGGCAGACAAGGAGATTACCGCCATGTTGATTGGATACGCCAGAACATCGACTTTGGAACAGAATGCCGGCTTAGAGGCTCAAAGAGAGTCACTGAGGGTCATGGGTTGTGAGCGGCTTTACGAGGAGCAGACCAGCTCAGTGGCTGTCAGGGAGTCGCTCAAGGCCGCTATGGACTATGCCCGTGAAGGGGACACTTTGGTCGTAACAAAATTAGATCGCTTGGCCCGATCAGTGCGGCATCTAGGTGAGATCGTTGAGGGGCTGGAAGCTAAGCGTGTTGGCCTTCGCGTCCTTGATCTTGGACTTGATACCTCGAACGCTACAGGAAAGCTGATGCTCAACGTGCTTGGGTCGGTGGCCCAATTCGAGCGGGAGATTATGCTGGAACGACAGCGTGAAGGCATCGTCAAAGCCAAGTCGATGGGTAAGTACAAAGGTCGAAAGCCAACAGCAAAGTTGAAAGCACCACAAATCCGGGAGTTAGCAGCACAAGGGGCATCCAAACGTGAAATCGCTATGCAGGTCGGGGTTTCAGAGCGATCGGTTTATCGTGTCCTTTCAATCTAATTGAGCTGTCGAAAGAAATTGGTGGTGGAACAGATAGGCTGAAAAAGAGGAAGAAAGGTTGGACTATCTTCGTAGAAAAGCGTCTATGAGGACCTTCAGTGAACGGCAGGCGTTAAGGATTGAGCGTTAGGGCGAGAGATTGGACAGAGTTGATCGAGTTACATGTCCTGTTTGCTCAAATCCTCAAAGCCTCGCCGTTCTACTTCAACCATTCCCAGCGTTCTTTGTAATTCGGAGCAATGTGCTCAACGTGCCTCCAAAGCTTGGGACCGTGATCGTGTTAGGGAAGATGACACAACTCATGAACAACGATGTATTCCACGATATTTTGGGGTGCTATGATTATGCGCCAATGTTATGTGACATCTCCACTTGAAGAATACGATCCCCAACGAGCTTTGTAGTCTTTAAGATCAGCGGATTTTAGGGTGACACCGATGATGGACGCATACCGCTTGGTCTTGTCCAGCAGTTTGGTGAGTGCGTGAGCACGATACCTTTGCTCTAGCGACGTCCTCACGGGCCGTTCTAGATCGCTACCTGAGATACCTTTCTCTACATCTACAGTCAGACAACTACCCACACTTCCTGACATTTCCAACTTAACTGAAAAGGCTTTTCCTAAAGCAATTCAGGCACCCACCTGACGGGTAGTCAGATGGGCGCAATAATGTTTGCATTGATGGTTGGCTAGGCTTCTTGCCTGATACGGGTTCGGCAGTAGGAGCACATTTTTCAAAACGGCGAGATCAACATCATTCACACCAAAAACTGGGTTCTTTGAAACCGACCACCGTGAAGCTGTTCTGCGCGTTGGGTTTTGCAAACAGTGTATACAGACACTCCGAGTAAGTCGTACCTCCACCGTAAGTCGTTGCCGTAGCGTAGTTTCCATACCCCTGAATATTTGTCGTCGTGGGGGCGGTATATGATGTAGTAAAACTCCATTGAAAAGCAGTGCGCCCGTCAGGCAGCTTTACGACATTGCTGGGCGGCCCGTAATCTAGCACGACATCCGTAATGTCTCGCCCAACATAACTTTTCATAATCTCAGATGCACAACCTGCAAGCGCTAGAATTGTTACCGCAATAGCAGTCAATTTTATCATCCCACGTTCCAGTCCATTTCTTGTCATTCTAGGCAGGTGTTTGGGGCACCCTGAGCAACGACTTCTTGCCAATTCGGACCGAGAGTGGCCCGAGCATCAATCGCGTTTGCTGCCTCAGGGTCATTTGCTTTGAACATTACTGCAACAAGTGCGGCGTCTCGTGATCCCCCATAGATAGGTGTCGCTGTTGTGTACCCAGAATAGCTTCCAGTGTTACCATATGTGTTTATTGTGCCAGTCGTGTTGTAATTGGCTCCAACAACTCGAACGTTATTTTGTGCATCCATTGCGGCGATGTAATACTTGTCGTAACCCAATCTGATGGTTTCGACCGCCGCCATGCGAGCTACTAGTTTCTTTGCGCCTGACGAACCACAAGCTGGGGCAGCACTTACATCAATACGGACTACGTTTTGAGCAAGTTGTGTGGTCGTGGATGAGGCGCAAGCGCCAAGAAGTGTGAGCAACGACAACACGCCGATGCAACTGGCAATTTTCATTATCTTTCTCCCGAGATTTCTTCTGCTTGGTTAGGCAACCAGTTCGTCTGCAGCAACTCCTGCAAGCACGACAACAAGCGCTTTCAGCATTTGATACATGTTTCGCCGATCGACGTAGCTTAACGCATAATCGAGCTGGTGGGCATTGCTTTGACTTCGATCAAAAAACACTGAGAGAATGCGTATTTAGGGCAGTTAGGCGAGGGCAAAGAGAAACTCGGTAGGATACAGCCGTTTCTAAGGCGCTTCGTGAGATGCAATAGGATCTATACAGCGAGTAATATCGTGCTACGACTGTCCGTACTGCCAGCTAAGCCTTTGTGTGAGTAGCCGCCCGAGCGTTTCGTCATTCGCACTCAATAAATGTTGTGAAACTTGTTGCCGTCTCAGCGATTTCTTCGGGCTCCAACCGCTGATCATCCAAACTCAATCTAGGTTCAATTCCATTTTGGGCGAGGAATAGTCTTGCGATCTCCCCCCGAATGGCAAAGTTGACGTTCTGCGGAACGTCCCCCAATGCGTCAGCCACTTTGAGTTCATTCAACTTTGCCACCACCACGCCAACGACCTCACCGTCAGAAGCAAGCAGAGGACCGCCTGAGTTACCACTTTGGATTGGACTTGTAATCTGCATCGTAGCTGAATCTCCTCCTAAGCCCTTAAGTGACGAGACCGACCCTCTTGTAATATTGAGGCCGCCGAGCATTCCAGCATACGGGTATCCAGCCGCAGTAACATCTGAATTGAGTTTTGCTGAACTTGCTGAAAACACGGCAACCCCTTTGTTATGAACTGCGTCTGACCTTAGCAGCGCCAGATCAAATTCCTCAGAAACGGCAACGACTTGAGCGCTTTGCCCGTCCACGGAAATTGCTTTGCATCCCTCGATGACGTGCGCATTTGTCAGAACGTGCCCGGCTTCCGAAACGACGAATCCGCTTCCTGAACTTCCTGAGACACTTTCTTCGTTGGAAGGTGGAGTGTTGGCTGAACTTGTTCGGTCGTCTTCTGCCTGTTCGATTGCATCAATTGTTCGTTTTACCACGTAATCAAGTTTGCCACCGGTCGTGAAGGACAACGGCTGTACTCGATTGGGCGAGATACTAGACGCAACCGTGCCCAATACGGCCGCATCTCGTTCATTTGATGACAGCATCACAGTTGACCAGGACCCGTTAACGAAGTCAGAACGCGTGTAGAGTATTGAACCATCTCGTTCTGTGGCCGACGAGACAGCCAAGTTCGACTTACGCACAGAATAGGGTTGCGACGCACTGTCGTGAGTTCTCATTGTGAAGTCGTGTAGGTTCTGTGTGATGTCCTGACTGTGAATGCCCATCGAAATTGCAAGGCTACTTCTTGTATGGCGATAATTCACAAAGTATTCGGAGTCGGCCTCACGAACGATCGTCTTTTCGGGCCACAAGAGCGACAAACCCAAGCCGGAAAAGTAATTGAACTCCCACCCATTGTCAGACAGACGCTCAAATAACGACCAAGCAAGCATTGCCATGTGCCAGTCTTCAGGTGCAGTACCAAACTCGCTTTGAGAGTACCTGCGCAATGCCCGGTCGCTAATCCGCCCCCATGCCCCGTCTAACAAGCCTTGATACTTTCCTTCAAAGGCTAATGCGGTCTGAAGAAAGCGCTTGTCTTGGTATGTCAGGTCGCTGGCATCAAAGTCCCGGAAAAGAACTTCAAAGTCTTGAGAGTACGCTTTGTTCGGTGCTTCCAGCCAGAAAAACAACAATAAAAACAGACAGAAGAGTTTATTCAAGCCAGACTTCTGCAACTTAGGAACCCGTACTAGTTTTAGTTTTTGTTGGCCTTAAAGTCTTACAGAGAAACTTCTTTGACCACCCCTCGTAGCAAGAATTGCGTACATCGCAATTAGATATGGCTCAAATCCAACAGTGAGCTGCATCGCTGTGGACCAATTTGAAACGCGCCAGTAAGAACAGCGTTTCTCCCCACTTGAATGCGACCATCAGTGGGTGGAGTTGTAGATTGATCTACCCAAATCAACGGTGAACTTAAGTGATCATCCCTTACGCCTCATGGTAATGCGTATCGATCTCTTAATGTGTTTTGGAGACTATTGGGCCAACTTTTTAGAAGTAGAATAATCACTACTGCTACTGGGTACACCTAAAGTAAGACCCAGGCATTCTTAAGCTACCAAATATGCAAACTCCACGCCCGGGATATCAACGTGAGGTCTAAACCCAAGGCGCTCCTCGTAGGCATCTCTGAGACAATTGGCGGCGTACGCAGCGTCGCGCACTCGGACGATCAAGCTGTCGTGGACAGGAAGCGAGGGTACTTCACTCTCATTGTGTAGCCTCATCATCGTAGCAAAGAAGCATTCAGCCTCTTCGAACTGAAGGTTGGCCCAGTCCAGCTCGCCCTTCCTCAACTTCAACAAGACAGGGTGCTTCTTTGAGATCGCCTCGGTGATGTCCTTCAGCTTATGCCGTTTTTCTGGTGCCCAGCCATACTCGGACTTGAAGTTTTCCTTGAATCCCTTGGGCCATTGGGATGGTAGTTTGCCGCTGCCGATAGCTGTCACGATTACCTTTTTGATGATGTCTCTATGGATGCCCTCAATGGAATAGGGATCAGTCGTCCGGTCAGGAGATTCTCCCGATATCGAGTACAGGATGGAAAGATGGCTGGCGCGTACATCAATCTCTGTCGTTTCTTCTCCATCAATTCTGATACGTGCTCGCTCCTCTTTGGGCATCTCCATCCAGTTGTCATCTGAGGCACCGTAGAACCTGCCGCCAAGATTGAAGTCGAAGCCTCGGCGGTCACCACAATTGAATACGCGTCGGACCATAGGGGTATCAGATAGATTGTACTCGTGTCCGGACATGAGTTGGTTGAGGCGTCTTACCCGATCACATTGTACTCTGTATCCTTCGCCCTTCTGCTTAATCAGCTTGCCGCGTTCCGCATTGAATTGATCGGCCCCTTTGGAGGCCCGAACCTGTACGACATTTGCATGGCGATGACTGACTTCGAAGTGGTCTTTAACCGCTTTTGGCTCGACGCCATGATTGGATGCCAAATCTAGAAAGGAGGAAGTCGCTCTGAAGCGACGCGCCCTGCGATAGAATGGAACTCTTGCTCCTTCGAAATCATCACGAGCATCGATGTAGCCAGTCCTTTCCATCAAACTGAGTTCGGTCCAAAACGTGGTCAACTTCTCGAAGTTATCACTGCTGACAAGTGTTGAAGCCAGTTCCTCTCGATCAGCTGATCGATACATGAAGCCATGGGACTCCTCATTTGCGCTGTGTCGAAGGAGGTCAGCGGCCAAAGCGCCAACGGCCTGACTGAAAGAGAGATGGTCAGTTCGCCTTCGAGCACGCTTTCTAGGATGACTAGTTGCCTCATGAGCCAATGTTAGAGTCTGAATAGCGTCTATCCATGCCTTCGCAGCGTCCGAACGAGGGGAGCGATCGAATGTAGCCATTTTAGCGTTGTTTAGTATGTCGCGGTCGTAGTTAGCCATTCGCTCGGTGGCTCCATATTGTAGTTGAAGTTCGTGTGGATGAGGCGAACAGTGTCAGGTCACATCGGGAACATCGAAGTTAATCCTGAGAAGCGCATCTCTCAGTTCGTCAAGGCCAACACCACTGCCATACTGGGAAGAAGAAGACTTCTCACTGGAGTGCCCGAGGAGAGCTAGTTCGACCCTCTCACCAACCTTGGCTGCTCTCAGTGCATCCTTCATGTTGTGGCGTAGGCTGTAGACAACGTGCTTCGGATTGTCTGTGAACTTCCTCAGTCGCCTTCGAGTGGCTTGGCTGAAATTATCGTGGCTGCTGCTATCTGCATAGCTAGGAAAAAGAGCGCGTGAGGTAGGTGTGTTTGCTTTCAAACGACGCGCTACATGAAGCGCCCTACCGACCAGAGGGACTTTCCTGATACGAGATCGCTCTTTTACGGACCTCAAACCATGTGGCTTGATTTCGAAGTACGGTATTGGCTCATCTAAGAACAAATCATCCATAGTTAGACCCAATATCTCGGCGTTTTGTGCCCCTGAATGATGAATCAGGGTCCAGATATCCTGCAGTGTCCGGTTGTTTTCCAACTCTCGATACATGTCTTGGATCACGGTAGCTGGTAAGGGATGCCTCAAATCTACTGATGCATCATCCGGTTTGGGATACTTTAGCTTGTTGAAGGGGTTGTTGATATTGAGATCATGCTCCTCAATAGCCAACGAGAAAACCGCCTTAACGTCGTTGATGTTCCGTTTCGCAGAAGATGAAGACATTTTCTTAAGAAGGTTGTCTCTGAGCGCTCTGGCATGTGCACGAGTGACGTGTTTCAGAGCAATGTCTTGCTTAGTTACGCTGAGAAGATTGCGTTCGGCACGAACGATTCTCTGAACTTGTTTCTTCCGCTTGAACGCGTCCGGTTCTTGCTTCTCGTCCAGATAGAAGGCGAATGCTTGCTTTATGGTAAGCTCTGCATCGATGTTTTGAACCCCATACAGTAGGGCGGTAACCATCGCAGAGTCTTGAACAGACAGGTCTTCTGGCTCTGGATTTCCAGTCTCTGGGTTTGTTGGGTACTCGGAGAGAATGGCCTCCGCTCGTTCTGAGCGAGAAAGCTCTTCGTTGTCCGAACGCCCCTTAGAATACGGGTCGATACCAGCTTCAAGAAATTGGGCCTCGATAGCTGATTTGACCGCCCAAGTTTCGGCAGCCGAAGAGGTTGAACTCGTTGATTTAAATAGAAGTTCGACATGATCATGAACCGAAGGATAGTTCCGCATTGCCTCGGCTTCAGATTGACCCAAAACCTTAACAACTTCGGTCTTTCCGAGGGCTGCTTGAAGCCTGTCTGGGACCCTTCGGCGATACTTGTACGTACCGTTCTTTTCGATTCTGAGGTGTTTTACCACGAGTGTTCTTGTCATTGGCTTTGTGGACCTGATTGTGGACCTCACAAGGCCATCAATCCGGAAAAGCCAATTTATTTCAATAAGTTAGGCCTGTTAGATTGGTGCCCAGGAGAGGACTCGAACCTCCACGTCCATACAGACACTAGCACCTGAAGCTAGCGCGTCTACCAATTCCGCCACCTGGGCAGGTGTCGTGCAGGCGCGTTTAAGCCGACAGGCCTAAACCGTCAACTGGATTCGCGAAGAATCTTGAAAGTTTTTTGACAGCAACGGGCACACACAGTTTTCCAATGTATTTCGGCGATCAAATTGAACTAGGGTAGCGTTATTGCGACTTGTTTGCTGAGCGTGCGGATTGTAGATCAATCAAGACTAAGACAGCAGGAGCGCCAACATGTCTAAAATGGTCACTATTTACGGTGGATCAGGCTTTGTCGGCCGATACATAGCCCGTCGCATGGCCGTTGAAGGCTGGCGCGTAAGGGTCGCCGTCAGGCGACCGAATGAGGCGATGTTCGTCAAAACCTACGGGGTAGTCGGTCAGGTTGAGCCAATTCTATGCAATATTCGCGATGATGCTTCGGTTGCCGCCGCGATGCAGGGCGCTGAAGCCGTGGTGAATTGTGTTGGAGTTTTGAACGAGCTAGGCAAAAATGAATTCGATTCTGTGCAGGCCCAAGGCGCCGAGCGAATTGCCCGGCTGGCTGCAGAGAACGCGGTACTTCGCATGGTTCATTTATCCGCCATCGGAGCTGATGCTGGCGCGGACAGCGTGTATTCGCGCACTAAGGCGCAAGGCGAAGCCGGGGTTCGGGAGCACTTTCCAAATGCATTGATACTGCGCCCGTCGGTTATTTTTGGGAACGAAGATCAGTTCTTTAACCGATTTGCAGCCATGGCCAGAATGGGGCCGTTTCTTCCGCTGGTCGGGGCCGAAACACGGTTTCAACCGGTTTATGTCGATGACGTGGCCTGGGCTGCTGTAAAAGGTGTTTTGGGCGAGGCCGACGCAGGTGTTTATGAATTAGGCGGACCTGAAGTTAAAACTTTTCGCGCGCTGATGCAGCAGATGTTGGATGTTATTCACCGTCGGAGAGTCGTCGTGGGAATGCCGTTCTGGGCAGCACGGATAATGGCCGGAGTGCTGGACATTGTTAAGTTCGTAAGCTTTCAATTATTTCCCAACAACATTCTTACGCGCGATCAGGTTAGGAACCTGCGTCGTGATAACATCGTTTCGGATAACGCAAAGGGTTTTGACGATTTGGGTATCGAGCCGGCAGCGTTAGACTCTATTCTGCCTGAGTATCTTTGGAAGTATCGCCCCTCGGGTCAGTATGACGACATCCAGAATTCGGCAAAAAATATGCGGACTTAGTCACCAATATGCGATGCCCAAAAGGATGATCCCAAGAACTACCCGATAGATCACGTAGGGCGTAAAGCTGACACTGCGCAGAAGTCGCATCATCAGGCTTAGCGCAAGCAGCGCGGCAATGAACGCAAACGCTGCGGCGATCGCCCCATCGCGTGCTAGCTGAGCATCTGCATTACGCACAACGTCTACCGACAGCAGCGCGCCTGATGCCAAAATCGTAGGGATTGACATTAGCATGGCTAAGCGGGCGGCATCTTCGCGGCGATAGCCCAATTGCCGTGCGCCAGTGATTGTTATTCCGGATCGGGAAGTGCCTGGAATCAAAGCAATAACTTGCCACAACCCCATGATAACCGCGTCCCTGAAGCTCCAGCCCGATGCCTGTTTTGTTTGCGGTCCTTTCTGATCCATCCAGTACAGCAGCAATCCGAATCCCAGCATCGCCCAGCCGATCACGGCAACCGAACGAAGAGAGTGACCTAGGTCGTTAAAGAATAGGATTGCCCCCACAAGGACGGTCGGTATCGTTGCAAGGATCAAGCACATTGCAAGTTTGGCCTGCGGGGTTTCGATTCGACCTGCAAGGGCGGCAGGCAGGCCAATAAGGGCCTGTTTCACGTCGGTCCAAAAATACAATACTACGGCACCCAGTGTGCCAACATGGACCGCGACATCAATCGCAAGCCCCTGATCGTTGAGCCCGGTCAAGCCTGGTAGCAAGATCAAGTGACCAGAAGAAGAAATGGGCAAAAACTCAGTTATTCCCTGAATGATCGCAACAAGAATCAATTGAAAAAGACTCATTACCTGTCGTACCGCCTTCACGTGCTCTTTGTTTTCAATGGGTATAAGCGTGTTGCCCGAAAGGAAAGCATACAAATAGGTCCGATTCGGAACTAAATTTGCGATATTTTTTTTACTGAATCCATGGTGGAGCGATTGTTTTTTTCAAATAGGTAACTAATACTGACTTTTCAACTGCCTCACCTTCCCTTAAAGAGGCCGGACCAAACCATTTCATGGAGTCTGACCCGTGGCCAAGCAACCGATGCTGAAATTTGTGCAGATCGATCGTGCGATGCCTGAAAAGCGAGCCGCCGATGACCGCAAAGAAGACTTTGACGAAATCTATTCTGAATTCGCGGCTGAGAAAGCCGCCGAGCAGGCGAGCCGTTGTAGCCAGTGCGGAGTGCCATACTGCCAGTCACATTGCCCGCTGCATAATAATATTCCCGATTGGCTAAGATTGACCGCGATGGGCCGCTTGGAAGAGGCGTATCAAACCAGCCAAGCGACTAATACTTTCCCCGAGATTTGCGGCCGAATTTGTCCACAAGATCGCTTGTGCGAGGGTAACTGCGTGATTGAACAGTCGGGCCACGGAACAGTTACAATCGGCACGATAGAAAAATATATCACTGACACCGCTTGGGACAAAGGGTGGGTTCAGCCGGTCGCGCCCAACGCGGAACGCAGCGAAAGCGTCGGAATAATTGGGGGTGGACCCGGAGGTTTGGCCGCTGCTGACATGTTGCGCCGGGCGGGTATTCAGGTCACAGTCTATGATCGCTACGACCGGGCAGGAGGTCTGTTGATGTATGGCATCCCAGGCTTCAAGCTTGAAAAAGACATCGTACAACGTCGTAACGATCTGTTGGCAGACGGGGGAGTTGAATTCGAACTCAACTGCGATGTTGATGCTGCGAAATTCGCGGATATTCGAGCCAAGCATGACGCGATTGTAATAGCGACGGGTGTCTATAAGTCACGGGACTTGAATATGCCTGGAAGCGGATTGCCCGGAATTGAAAGGGCAATAGATTTCCTGACTGCTTCAAACAGAAAGAGCTTTGGCGACACTGTTGAGGAATTCGACAATGGTCGCCTGAACGCCGAAGGCAAAAAGGTCGTTGTGATCGGAGGGGGCGACACGGCAATGGACTGTGTGCGCACTTCAATCCGTCAGGGTGCGACATCTGTGAAATGCCTTTATCGCCGGGACCGTGCCAATATGCCAGGCTCGCAGCGTGAAACGCAGAACGCTGAGGAGGAGGGCGTGGTCTTTGAATGGCTCAGCGCGCCCAAAGGCTTTACCGGAGACGAAAAAGTTTCGGGAGTGATGGTGCAGAAAATGCGTTTGGGTCAGCCGGATGCGTCCGGCCGCCAAGCTCCTGAGGTAATTGAAGGCGCGGACTACGTTGAAGACGCTGATCTGGTGATTAAAGCATTGGGTTTCGAGCCCGAAGATCTTCCTGCACTGTTTGGTCAGCCAGACCTCCCAGTCACGCGTTGGGGAACGATTAAGGCCGCGTTCCAAACCGGCGAGACCGAGATGGAGGGCGTCTATGCCATCGGTGACATCGTCCGTGGTGCGTCTCTGGTCGTTTGGGCTATACGTGACGGGCGCGATTGCGCAGAAGCGATCATCGACCGCTTAAACGTAAAGGCATCGATAGCAGCCGAGTAACTTTAAGCCAGCGACAGGAGCTTTCGTAATGCCCGAATTGCAAGGCCAATGTATGTGCGGTGCAGTTACACTTACCGCGACCCCGGCAAAGGATGCGCTGGGCGCGTGCCATTGCGACCAGTGCCGCCGTTGGACAAGCTCTATGCTAGTAACTTTTCCGGCTGAGCAGGGATACGCCGCGTTGGGTCCGGTCAAGGTACACAAATCATCAGATTGGGCCGAACGCGCATTTTGTTCGGAATGCGGATCGGCACTGTGGTACCGGATTACTCTTTCCGGTGAGATGCATGGACACACGCAAATGGCCGCCGGTTTGTTCGAAAATGCTATCGGCAGCCCACTGAAACTTGAACTTTATATCGACAAAAAACCTGAGGGTTACGCGTTCGAAGGCGAACGCCGACAAATGACGACTGCTGAGGTGGAGGCAATGTACGCCCCGCCGGAAGAAGGAGACAGCCAATGACCAAATACGACGCGAATTGGGTGCAAGCCGAAACAAATAAACGAGCTTGGATGGCCGAAAACAGTCTCTATTCTAAAGAGGAAGAGCATTCCTCGTGCGGAGTCGGACTTGTTGTCTCGATCGACGGAAAGAAAAGCCGAAAGGTTGTTGACGCGGGCATCGACGCGCTAAAGGCTATTTGGCACCGTGGGGCCGTTGATGCGGATGGTAAAACTGGTGACGGTGCAGGCATCCATGTTCAGATTCCGGCTCCATTCTTTTACGACCAAATTCGTCGAACAGGGCATGAACCCAAGTTGGACGAGTTAATTGCTGTAGGTCAGGTATTTCTTCCGCGGACAGACTTTGGCGCTCAGGAACAATGCCGCACTATTGTGGAAACCGAAGTCCTTAGAATGGGGTATTACATTTACGGCTGGCGCCACGTCCCAGTCGATGTGACCTGTTTGGGAGAAAAGGCTAACGCAACAAGACCCGAAATTGAACAGATTCTGATTTCGAATTCCAAGGGCGTAGACGAAGACACTTTTGAACGCGAGCTGTACGTGATCCGCCGCCGAATTGAAAAGGCGGCAATGGCGTCAGGGATCTCCGATCTGTATCTGGCCTCGCTCAGCTGCAGGTCAATAATTTACAAGGGCATGATGCTTGCCGAACAGGTTGCTGTTTTTTACCCCGACCTTATGGATGAGCGGTTCGAAAGCGCATTTGCAATCTATCACCAGCGCTACTCGACCAACACATTCCCGCAATGGTGGTTGGCGCAGCCGTTCCGTATGTTGGCTCATAACGGCGAAATCAATACGCTGAAAGGCAACATCAACTGGATGAAAAGCCACGAGATCCGCATGGCAAGTGGCACATTTGGCGACTACGCAGAAGACATTAAGCCAATCATCGCTGGCGGATCGTCAGATTCAGCCGCATTAGACTCTGTATTCGAAGTTTTGGTGCGGGCCGGTCGATCTGCCCCAATGGCAAAGACAATGCTGGTACCGGAAAGCTGGTCCAAGCAAGCGGTCGAACTTCCTCAAGCGTGGCGCGATATGTACTCCTACTGCAACTCAGTGATGGAGCCTTGGGATGGTCCCGCCGCATTGGCCATGACCGACGGCCGCTGGGTTTGTGCAGGGCTTGACCGAAATGGCCTGCGTCCGATGCGTTATGTCGTGACAGGGGACGGCCTTGTGATAGCCGGTTCCGAAGCTGGCATGGTTCCCATTGATGAAGCCAGCGTGGCTGAAAAAGGCGCACTGGGCCCCGGCCAAATGTTGGCTGTCGACATGAAAAAGGGAAAGCTGTTCCGAGATAAACAGATCAAGGACAAGCTGGCTGCAGCTCTGCCGTTTGGTGAGTGGGTCGGAAAGATCAATGATCTGGACGACACTTTGGCGGGTGTAACAGAAACACCTAAGTTTTCTGGCGCAGAACTGCGGAAGCGACAGATTGCAGCCGGATATTCCGTCGAAGAACTGGAACAGATACTCGCGCCCATGGCCGAGGACGGTAAAGAAGCGTTAGCGTCGATGGGCGATGACACTCCGTCTGCCGTCCTTTCAAAACAGTATCGCCCGCTAAGCCATTTCTTCCGCCAAAACTTTAGCCAAGTGACTAACCCACCGATTGACAGTTTGCGTGAATACCGGGTCATGTCGCTGAAAACCCGGTTCGGCAACCTTAAGAATGTGCTGGACGAAGACAGCAGCCAAACCGAGATCATCGTATTGGAAAGCCCTTTTGTCGGGAATGCGCAATGGGACAAGTTAGTCGAGAATTTTAACGCTCCTCAGGCCGAGATTGATTGCAGCTTTGAACCGGGCTCAGGTGCACTAAGCGCCGCTTTGGCCCGAGTTAGAGCCGAAGCGGAAGAGGCCGTACGCTCGGGTGCCGGGCATCTGGTGTTGTCTGACATGCAGTCGGGCGAAGGTCGTGTTGCGATGCCTATGATCCTGGCGACAAGCGCGGTGCACTCGCATCTTACTCGACAAGGTTTGCGGACGTTTTGTTCGTTGAACGTCCGTTCTGCGGAATGTGTCGATCCACATTACTTCGCGGTTTTGATTGGCTGCGGCGCGACCGTAGTAAACGCCTATCTGGCTGAAGACTCGCTCGCCGACCGAATTGAGCGTGGTCTGTTGGATGGCACCTTGACCGAAAACGTTGCTCGGTATCGCGAGGCGATTGACCAAGGTCTGCTGAAGATCATGGCAAAGATGGGGATATCAGTGATCTCATCTTATCGTGGCGGTCTGAACTTCGAGGCTGTCGGGCTAAGTCGGGCAATGGTCGCAGAATATTTCCCGGGCATGACCAGTCGCATCTCGGGCATAGGTGTTACCGGAATTCAGGCAAAGGCAGAGGAAATTCACGCCAAAGGATGGGAAGACGGCCTGGACGTATTGCCCATTGGTGGGTTCTACAAGGCCCGTCAGTCGGGTGAGACGCACGCTTGGGAAGCGACTTCGATGCATATGATGCAAATGGCCTGCAACAAAGCGTCGTATGAGCTTTGGAAGCAATACTCAGCGAAAATGCAGTCCAACCCACCGATCCACCTACGTGATCTGATGGACTTCAAACCTTTGGGTAAACCAGTGCCGATTGAAGAGGTCGAATCGATTACCTCGA
This sequence comes from Ruegeria sp. BHSA163, assembly GCF_059613365.1. NCBI lineage: Bacteria > Pseudomonadati > Pseudomonadota > Alphaproteobacteria > Rhodobacterales > Roseobacteraceae > Ruegeria > Ruegeria sp. BHSA163. Next base: position 13,829 of record NZ_JBXWSJ010000017.1, on the reverse strand, counting down.
TCCGCAAACGGTTTGTGACCCCTGGCATGTCGCTGGGCGCGCTAAGCCCAGAGGCACACAAGACGCTGAACGTGGCAATGAACCGGATCGGCGCAAAGTCCGACTCGGGTGAGGGAGGAGAAGACCCGGCGCATTTCATTCCGGAACCGAATGGCGACAACCCTTCGGCCAAAATTAAACAGGTCGCGTCAGGCCGGTTCGGCGTGACGGCCGAATACCTTAACCAGTGCGAAGAGCTAGAGATCAAGGTTGCTCAGGGTGCGAAGCCCGGCGAGGGTGGTCAGCTGCCTGGTATGAAGGTCACGGATCTGATCGCGCGTCTGCGGCATTCGACCAAGGGCGTGACTTTGATCTCGCCCCCGCCGCATCATGATATTTATTCGATCGAAGATCTGGCCCAGCTGATCTATGACCTGAAACAAATTAACCCTCGCTGCAAAGTAACCGTGAAACTGGTGGCGTCTTCTGGTGTAGGCACGATTGCCGCCGGCGTGGCCAAGGCGAAGGCGGACGTAATTCTGATATCGGGTCACAATGGCGGCACTGGCGCATCTCCTGCGACCTCGATTAAGTATGCAGGTCTACCGTGGGAGATGGGCCTGACCGAGGCTCATCAGGTTCTGGCGATGAACAACCTGCGGGATCGCGTAACATTGCGCACTGACGGTGGGTTGCGAACGGGTCGCGATATTGTCATGGCTGCGATGATGGGAGCTGAGGAGTACGGCATTGGAACCGCCGCTCTTATCGCTATGGGATGCATCATGGTGCGGCAGTGCCAGTCGAATACCTGCCCGGTTGGTGTCTGTACGCAGGACGAAAGCTTGCGCGCCAAGTTTACCGGTAATGCGGACAAGGTGGTGAACCTGATCACTTTCTATGCTCAGGAAGTTCGCGAATTGCTTGCCAGCCTTGGTGCGCGTTCTGTTGATGAGATTATTGGCCGAGCAGATTTACTGGCGCAGGTCAGCCGGGGATCGGCGCATCTCGATGATCTGGACCTCAATCCACTGCTAATCACGGTCGATGGAGCGCACGACATCGTCTACAATCGTGACAAGAACAGGAATGCCGTGCCGGATACGCTTGACGCCGAAATCGTACGAGACGCCGCAAGGTTTCTTAAGGATGGCGAAAAAATGCAGCTTTCCTATGCTGTCCAAAATACACACCGGACCGTAGGTACACGTGTATCCAGCCACATAGTGCAAAATTTCGGGATGCGGAACACGTTCCAATCGGACCACCTGCACGTGAAACTGCAAGGTTCCGCGGGCCAGTCACTTGGGGCATTCGCAGCACCGGGACTTAAGCTGGAAGTGTCGGGCGACGCTAACGATTATGTCGGTAAGGGCCTTTCAGGTGGTACTATTGTTGTGCGTCCTCCGCAGGTCAGTCCGCTCAAGGCAGATGAAAATACCATTATCGGCAACACTGTTTTGTATGGTGCCACAGATGGTTACCTATTTGCGGCAGGACGTGCTGGTGAACGATTTGCTGTCCGAAATTCCGGTGCAAATGTGGTGATCGAAGGCTGCGGTTCGAACGGATGTGAGTACATGACCGGCGGAGTTGCCGTGATTCTAGGTGACATCGGAGCAAATTTTGGCGCGGGTATGACAGGTGGTATGGCCTATCTGTATGACCCTGAAGTCAAGGCGCAGTTATTGATGAACACGGAAACGCTTGTGGTTTGTCCTGTAACGGTTGATCATTGGGAAACACAACTGAAGTCCCTCATCGAACGACATGCTGACGAAACCAAGAGCCGAAAGGCAAGCGATATTCTGCAGCATTGGGAAGTTGAAAAAGGTAATTTTCTGCAGGTTTGCCCTAAGGAAATGTTGAATAAGCTGAGCTATCCATTATCGGCTGAAGTCACAGCGGTGCCCGCAGAATAATCGGCATTGCCTACGAAATATTCGAGCCTCCACATGTTGTTCACGCGACGCGGAGGTTCGATTTCCCAGACATGTACAACCATCTTGCAGTGCTTAATGTACTAGGCCTGACTTAAGTTATGGGCGAAATTGGGTCCTCATCGCGGCCCACCGACTTATAGGCGGCAAGACGCAGACTGAAATTTAGAACTTTTCCGGGAACTACAGACGTTGGTGGGCAAATGCTATAGACATTTCGCTGCGCGAGGCTTGCAATACGGTGAATTAGGCCTTTCCTCACGTCCCCGCGGCGGCGTATAGCAGGGGCATGGCAAAGAAAGCAGTCCGCAAATCTCGCGGTCGAAAGAAACAGGTATCTCAGTCAAAAAAACGAGCCTCGTTTCTGGGGTTGATCAGGCGCTGGGTTGTGCGCATCGCGCTGGGATTTGCAGTACTATTTTTAGTGCTTGTGCTACTCTACTCTGTTGTTAATCCACCCATTACGCATACGATTTGGTCGGAATGGCGTCGGTTGGGTCAAGTCGAACGGGATTGGGTTTCTTTCGACGAAATCGCGCCTGTAATGGCGCGTTCAGCTGTTGCGGCCGAGGATGCAAATTTCTGCCTACACTGGGGGTTTGACGTCGAGGCGATACGCGATGCTTTGGAAGATGGAGGGTCAAGGGGGGCTTCTACCATCTCTCAACAAGTGGTGAAGAATGTCTTTCTTTGGCAGGGACGTAGTTGGGTTCGAAAGGCTTTGGAGACTACGATGACTCCGGTGGTTGAAATAATCTGGACCAAGCAACGTATTCTTGAGGTGTATTTGAATGTTGCCGAAACTGGACAAGGCGTTTTCGGGGTCGAAGCAGCCGCTCAGAGATACTATGGCGTAAGCGCCGCCAAGTTGACACCAGTTCAGGCGGCGAGGTTGGCAGCAATCCTGCCCTCGCCACGTAACAGGTCGGTTACAGACCCCTCGACGCGGACACGCCGACGCGCAGCATCAATTTTGGATGGTGCGGCCACCATCCGCGCAGATGGTCGCGCGGATTGCTTCGAGGATTGAAACTTCTGTCCATCAAAGGCTAAAGCTGAAGCAGGTTATCTGGTTTGATTGGAAGTCCATGGCGCGTTTGTTTCATGTCCCCTTGTCCCCATTTTGCCGAAAAGTCCGGCTTTCATTGGCAGAAAAGAAGATCGAAGTCGAATTGGTCGAAGAAAGGTACTGGGAGCAGGGTTCTGATTTCTTGCGCCGGAACCCGGCGGGTAAAGTGCCTGTGTTGCGACTTGATGGGAATGTCATGGCAGAGAGTAGTGCGATCTGTGAGTATATTGAAGAAACGCGTCCAGATCCCCCACTGATGCCCAAAACGCCAGAAGCCAGATACGAAGTACGGCGACTGATTGGTTGGTTCGATGACAAGTTTCACAACGAAGTCACTTCGAAGCTGTTGTATGAGCGGGTAAACAAAAAGGTGACTGGCCAAGGTTACCCGGACAGCAAGAATGTCAAAGAAGGAGCCCGCGCAATCAAATACCATTTGGACTACATGTCATGGCTATTGGATCATCGCCGGTGGCTGGCCGGAGATCAGATGACTTTGGCGGATTTTACTGCAGCCTCGCATTTGTCCGCTTTGGACTATATTTCAGACGTTGATTGGAACCGAAGCCGGGCAGTTAAGGATTGGTACGCGAAAATCAAATCCCGACCGGCGTTCCGATCAATTCTGGCCGATCAAGTGCCAGGGTTCCGTCCTCCGGCCCATTACGCTGATCTGGATTTCTGATAGGATTGTTTAAAAGGGTCGGTCCGCCATCGTTAGCCCGCGGATTTAGTTCACCCCCAATGGGTTTTTGCGACCAATGAAGAGCGGATTGGAGTTGAAAGAACGGCTGGTGGCCCAAGCCCTGTCGGAGGGGTTTGTCTCGTGCCGCTTATGTCGGCCATGGGATGTCCCTCATGTTCCAGCACAGCTGCAGACGTATCTGGAAAAAGGGTATCATGGGCAGATGACATGGATGGCGGAGCGTGTTCACTGGCGTGGCGATCCTGCCAAGCTATGGCCCGAGGCCAGGTCCGTAGTTATGTTGGCTGAAAGTTATGCACCCGAGCATGATCCGACCGAGGTGCTAAACCATCCGGATCTCGGCGCGATATCAGTATACGCCCAGAACAAAGACTACCATGATGTGGTGAAAAAACGACTGAAGCGATTGGCGCGGTGGCTGATTTCAGAAGCAGGGGGCGAAGTGAAGGTGTTTGTAGACACCGCTCCGGTGCCAGAAAAGGCGTTGGGCCATGCTTCGGGGTTGGGATGGCAAGGGAAGCACACGAACTTGGTCAGTCGAGAATGGGGAAATTGGGCCTTTTTGGGCTCTGTTTTTACTACATTGGACATACCAGTGGACGTTGCCGAGATTGACCACTGCGGATCGTGCCGCGCTTGTTTAAACGCCTGTCCCACGAATGCGTTTCCAGCCCCTTATCAGTTAGATGCTCGACGTTGCATCTCATATCTGACGATCGAACATAAAGGGCCGGTGGATGCCGAACTCCGTCCCTTGATGGGCAACCGGATTTACGGATGCGACGATTGTTTGGCGGCATGTCCGTGGAATAAGTTTGCGGTCTTGGCCAGCGACATGCGTTATGCAGCGCGAGATGATCTTGCGGCACCAAGTTTGGCGAAACTCGCCAAGCTGGATGACGCTGAATTTCGCAATAAATTCTCGGGTTCTCCAATCAAACGCATCGGTCGGAATAGGTTTGTTCGCAATGTATTGTACGCGATTGGCAATTCAGGTTTGACTGAATTGCGAGTGACAGCGCAAGCATTGTGTGACGATCAGGATCCTGTTGTGGCAGATGCCGCGCGCTGGGCTGTAAGTCAGCTGTCATAAACGCCGCAAACAGGCTGGACGCGGCGTATTTAACCGCTACACCCGACGTTAAAGAAGAAATGGAGGGCCCGATGGCTTTGGCTTTGGGTGTTGATACGGGCGGTACTTTTACAGATGCCGTTCTGGTACGGGATGAGAACGAAGTTGTGGCCTCTGCCAAGTCACTAACGACCAGAGAGGATTTGGCAATCGGCGTGGGCAAAGCGATTTCTGCCGTTTTGGATGCAGCGAAGGTCCACCCTGAACAGATTGCGTTGGCGTCCTTGTCGACCACACTTGCAACCAACGCGCTGGTTGAAGGACAGGGTGGACGTGTTGCGCTGATATACATCGGTTTCAAAGAAAGTGATCTTGACAGACATGGTTTGAAGGACGCTCTGAAAGGGGACCCGGTATTAGTATTGGGCGGCGGTCACAATCATGCAGGCAGCGAAGCCGCACCTTTGGACGAAACCGACCTTTTGAATTTTTTAGACTCTGATTTAGGGGTTTCAGGCTATGCTATTGTCGGGCAGTTTGCGACTCGAAACCCTGTGCATGAACTTCAGGCCGCGAAAATAATTTCGGATCGGACGGGGGTGCCGGTTACGTGTTCGCACCATCTTTCCGCTAAGCTGAATGGGCCAAAGCGGGCGGTTACTGCGGTGCTGAATGCCCGATTGATTGGCATGATCGACCGCCTTATCGGGCGGGCGCAGGATAGATTGACTGACTTGGGTATAACCGCTCCGATGATGGTGGTGCGCGGCGACGGTGCGCTGATGAGCGCCGAACAGGCGCGTGAGCGACCAATCGAAACCATTCTTAGCGGACCGGCTGCGTCGATAGTTGGGGCACGATGGTTGACTGGCGCGCAAAACGCATTGGTGTCGGATATAGGTGGCACGACTACTGATGTCGCGCTGATACGCGATGGGAAACCGGCCATTGATCCTGCGGGTGCGCAAGTGGGTGGATTTCGCACCATGGTCGAAGCAGTTGCCATGCGGACCCAAGGTTTGGGCGGCGACAGTCAGGTTCATGTCGTTACAGAAGGACTGCAAGGTGGGGTACTTCTTGGCCCACGTCGCGTACTGCCAGTTTCGTTGATCGCCATTGAAGCACCTGAGATCGTGCATTCTGCTTTGGATCAACAACTTCAGGCGACAACTGTGGGTGAGCACGACGCCCGGTTTGCGCGGAGGGTGCCCGGTATCCCAACAGACGGCGCTGGAGAACGGGAAGAAAGGTTGCTTGCACGAATCGGTGATCAGGTTTTGCCGCTCGATCAACTATTGCGGACCCGAATGGAGTACGCTGCTTTGAACCGGTTGGTGGACAGGGGGATAGTGCAGGTGTCTGGCATCACTCCATCTGATGCCAGCCACGTTTTGGGCCGCCTTTCCGAATGGGACGAGAAAGCAGCCCACAAAGCACTCGAACTTGTTGCACGCAAAAGAGTGGGATCAGGAGATCCATTGGCAGCATCACCAGAAAAGCTGGCTCAGATGATTGTGGATCAGCTTACAGAACAAACGTCATTTGCCTTATTAGAGACTGCTTTCTCGGAAGAGTTTGAAAAATTTTCGCTTTCGCCGAAAGAATTGGCGCACCACGTCCTGACAAGACTAGGGCTGGCAAAACACCGGGGCCTGCTTGCGCTGGATGCTGCGTTGAATGTCGATGTAGTCGGGTTAGGGGCGTCTGCTCTCAGTTATTATCCTGCTGTCGGAAAGAGGCTGCATTGCCAGATGATCCTACCGGATCATGCAGGGGTAGCCAACGCAATTGGAGCTGTCGTTGGTAGGGTGACGCTACGAAGATCGGGAACAGTTACATCGCCTTCCGAAGGGAGTTTCCGGGTTCATCTGGAAGACGGTCCGCAGGATTTTTCCGACGTACAGGTAGCATTAGAGCTTCTAACGAGCGTTCTGCGGCGCGATGCTGAGAACGCTGTGAAAGAGGCCGGAGCCGAAGATATTCGCATGACAGTGGCCCAGGATATTCGAACTGCAAGTGTCGAAGCGCGGGAAGTTTTCGTGGAGGCGCTGATTACCGTCGAAGCTAGCGGCCGGCCTCGGGTTGCCTTGGGCTAGCGCCCCTATCTTGCAAGGGGCGCTTGTATTATTCAGCTGCGCTTGATCGTTTGGGCACAACCCAGTTGGCTCGGGGGAAATGACAGGTATAGCCGTTGGGAATTCTGACCAAATAGTCCTGATGCTCAGGTTCGGCCTCCCAGAAATCGCCAACTGGCTCGACTTCGGTAACTACTTTACCCGGCCATAAGCCACTAGCGTCAACATCTGCTATTGTGTCATCAGCGACTTGTTTCTGTGCGTCGTCCGAATAGTAGATCGCTGAGCGGTAGCTCATGCCGATATCATTTCCTTGGCGATTCACCGTAGTTGGATCGTGAATCTGGAAGAAAAATTCCAGAAGTTCACGATAAGTGATTTCAGAGGGGTCGAACCAAATCTCGATCCCTTCCGCATGGGTGCCGTGGTTGCGATAAGTGGCATTTGGCACATCGCCACCTGTATATCCGACGCGGGTGCGTTTCACCCCGGGTAGCTTACGGATCAGGTCTTGCATTCCCCAGAAGCAGCCACCAGCCAGAACAGCGCGTTGTTCGGTCATTGGATTTCCTCCACATGGATCAAATATTCACCGTAGCCTTCGGCCTCCATCTCGTCGCGATGAACGAACCGCAAAGCCGCGGAATTGATGCAGTAACGTAGCCCGCCATGTTCGCGTGGGCCGTCAGGAAAAACATGCCCAAGGTGGCTATCCGCAAATTTAGAGCGAACTTCTGTCCGGATCATACCAAGCGAATGGTCTTGAAGTTCCTCGACATGCTCGTGAACAATCGGCTTGGTAAAGCTGGGCCAACCGCATCCGGATTCGTATTTGTGAGTCGAGGCAAAAAGCGGTTCTCCGGAAACGATGTCCACATAAATCCCCGGTTCCTTGTTATTCAACAACTTACCCGTTCCGGGTCGTTCGGTACCACTGCGTTGTGTGACGTGAAATTCTTCGGGAGAGAGGGCTGCAATGGCCTCGGGGTCCTTGGTGTAACGGGTCATGGCTCCTCCGGTGATGATCCAATTGTCCTACTAATTTGGTATATTCCGGCGAAAATCAAAGTCATATTGCAGGCATTTTCCACGGACTTGCGGTGATCTGCCAGTCAATTTGGCGCGTATTAACATATAAAGGAGGTAACGAAATGCTCAGACTGCTTCTACTGACCGCGTTGTTGTTGCTTGCCCGTATCGTTCAGGCAGCTCCGCTAACTGGTACTTTCGAGTCAATAGACGGCGGAACGCTGTCTATCGAAGATTGGAGAGGGCAACCAATCCTGGTCGTAAACACAGCTTCCCAGTGTGGTTTCACAGGTCAGTATTCGGCGTTGCAAAACCTGTACGAAACGTACTCGGAACAAGGCCTTGTCGTCCTTGCGGTTCCTTCGGACTCGTTCAAACAAGAATTGGCGTCGGCTGAAGAAGTGAAACGCTTCTGTGAATTCAATTTTGGGCTGACACTTCCAATGACCGAAATAACACCCGTCAAAGGTGAAAATGCTCACCCTTTTTACAAAGCGGTTGCTGATCAGACTGGCTTTGCACCAGCATGGAACTTTAACAAAATTCTGATCGATTCAGAGGGATCGGTTATTGCGACCTGGGGAGCGAATACCAAACCTAATTCACGAAAAGTTGTGCGTCAGATCGAGGCTTTGCTGCGCTGAACTGGTTGCCTGGACAGTTGAACCGCTAAAATACCCACCGTCGTTATGGCGACACCCACGGCGTCAAGGTACCCGAGTGTTTCGCCGAGAAGCAGAGCGGCAATCGTGACGCCAAAGACCGGGTTCAAGAAGTGGAAAGTTGCCGCGCGAATGGCACCGATCCGATTGAGAAGCTGAAACCAAATGAGTGTGGCAAGCAGGCCCGGGAACAAGATTGTGTAGGTAAATGCTGTCATCCACTGCAAGTTTGGCCGGATGTAAATCGTTTCAAAAACCGGCGCCGCTAAGAAAAGCACAGCTGACCCTATGATCATTTGAAGCCCAACAACCATCATGAAATTGCCACCGGAGGTAGCGCTGCGCACGGCCAGTGTGGCAAATGCCAATGCCAATGCTCCTATGCCGCACAAAGCGACTCCGAACAGGTCGACACCTGAACTGATCCGATTACCCATGATCAATGCGACCCCGGCGAATCCAGCAATCAAACCAGCAACGCCTAACGGGCGCAGTTTTTCTTTGAGAAATAGCCAGCTTGCCAGAGCGACAAGCAACGGCATTGTGGATGCTACTATCGCCGCGACCGAAGCTTCGACTGTTTGCATGGCATAGAAATTCAGACCCAAGTAAAGGGCGTTCTGGCAAATTCCAAATAGGATCGTTGCCCGCCACTGGTCACGTGTCAGGTTCCAGCTCTGGCCCATGGCACGCGCTATTGCGATGCCGATCAGTCCCGAAATGAGAAATCTGAGCGCCAGCGAGAATAAGGGTGAAGCGTCCGCCACTATGATCCGGGCCGACGTAAAGGCTGAGGACCAGATAAGGGCAAAAACCAACCCCATACCGATGGCACGCAGATCCATCTGAGACTCCCGAGAAATTCCAGGGGACTGTTTCCCATTTTCAGTAGGGTCGCAAGCGTCAATCTGAGGCATAGTGACCGGGCTGTTGACGTTTTCGATTGTTAATGAGGTGTGTCGGTATGGTGGAGTAATATTTGAACGAATTTCTTGGCACGCGGTCCTGCAAAACACCAACCAAACAAAGGTTGGTAGGCAGGCGCGTTACAAATCTCAGGGAATTTGGATGTTTCGGTGTCGGCTGTTTCGTGCAGTTAATTCTCAACTTCTGTCATGCATGGAAAAGGGGCCACCCGACGGCAGCCCCTGAACGCTTTCGTAGAAAACGAATTAGCCGTTTACGCTGTCTTTCAACGCCTTTGCGATAGTCATCTTGACCACCTTATCGGCTTCTTTTTTGAACTGTTCGCCTGTGGCTGGGTTGCGCACCATACGCTCTGGGCGCTCGCGGCAGTAGATTTTACCGACGCCAGGCAGGGTCACTGCACCGCCCGCCGACACTTCGCGAGTGATCAGGCCGGTCATGGCCTCCAGCGCGGCGTTCGCGGACTTCTTGTCGGTTCCCATTTCCTCAGCGAGAGCAGCAACCAGCTGAGTCTTTGTCATAGGCTTTGCCATTTCTTGGTCTCCTTAACGTGCCCGATAGATAGGGCCTCACCGCGTAACTTTAACGGGATATTGTGGTCAAACACAACGAATAGTAGCGCCAAAAACCATAAAAATATGGGGAAATCGTTGCTTTTTTACGTCAGAGAAAGGCAGTTTCGTCGAAAGAACGCAATTTCCGACTGTGCAGACGCTCTAGGGGCATGCCGCGAAGGTGCTCCATAGCGCGAATTCCAATCGCTAAATGACGGCTTACCTGAGTTGTGTAAAAGGATGAAGCCATGCCTGGCAATTTCAGTTCTCCGTGCAGTGGTTTGTCTGAAACGCAAAGCAATGTCCCATACGGAACGCGAAAACGATAGCCATTTGCGGCGATCGTCGCGCTCTCCATATCCAACGCAATCGCGCGCGATTGGCTGAGCCGTTGCACTGGCCCGGACTGGTCGCGAAGTTCCCAGTTGCGGTTGTCAACCGAAGCAACAGTACCGGTACGCATTATACGCTTAAGTTCGTAACCCTCCAGTTCGGTTACTTCTGCCACTGCGCGTTCCAGTGCGACTTGAACCTCAGCCAGAGGCGGGATAGGAACCCAAACCGGTAAATCGTCGTCCAGAACCTTGTCCTCGCGCAAATAAGCGTGGGCCAGGACAAAGTCGCCCAATGCCTGCGTATTCCGCAGACCTGCGCAATGTCCGACCATCAACCAAGAGTGTGGGCGCAAAACTGCAATGTGGTCTGTTGCAGTTTTGGCATTCGAAGGTCCAACGCCAATGTTGACCAAAGTGATACCGGATCCGTCAGCACGCTTTAGGTGGTAGGTCGGCATTTGAGGCAGCTTTAACGGCTGTTCGAGCTTTTGGTTAGGTTCAGATATTTCCACATTTCCGGTTGAAACAAAGCTGGTGTAGCCACTGTCGGGGTCGGCGAGTTGCTCACGAGCATAATTTTCGAACTCGGACACGTAAAACTGATAGTTTGTAAACAGGACATGGTTTTGGAAGTGGCTGGGGTCGGTCGCCGTATAATGAGCAAGCCTTGCCAGCGAATAGTCGACGCGCTGAGCGGTAAACAGAGATAACGGACCCACACTGTCTTCGCCGTCATAAACTCCGTTTACGATGTCATCATTGGTGGTAGTCAGATCAGGAACATCAAAGACATCGCGCAACGTGAAACCAGCTGCGCCCTGATGCGGAACGTGAAGACCCGGATTATTGGCAACCGCGAAATGAACCGGGATTGGTGTATCTGACGCACCGATTGAAACCGGTTGATCATGATTTTTGATCAACAAAGCAATCTGTTGGGTCAGGTAAGATCTGAACAGATCCGGTCTTGTTACTGTTGTTGCATGAACACCCGGTTCCGAGACGTGACCGAAACTCAAGCGGCTGTCTACTTGTGCGTATGATGACGTTTCTATTCGAATCTCTGGGTAGTAGGCTCTAAACCGAAGGTTTGGAGCATCCCCGTCCATTGATTTAGCAAAGTTTTCGCACAAGAAACGGGTTGCTGATTGATACAATTCTTCGAGACGGGCAACCGCCGCACCCGGATCGGTGAACTGTGCAGATTTGGGAATGTCGGGCGTTACAATTTTTGTCATGCTAACGGTTCCAAAAGATCAATCTTTTTAAATGTGCGGACATCCACCAACCCAATGTCTGAAATCCGCAGCTCGGGGATCACGACAAGCGCCAGCAGAGAATGTTGCATGTACGCGTTGTTGAGGCGGCAACCGCAGGCTTGCATGGCCGCGACCATGTTTTCGGCTTTGGCTGCGACTTGGGCGGCGGGGCTGTCTGACATTAGGCCAGCAACGGGAAGCTCTACCAAAGCAAGCTCTTGCCTATCTCGAAATATCGTGATGCCGCCGCCCACTTCGGCCAATCGGTTAGCGGCCATCGCCATTTGTTCACGGTCGGTGCCCACGACGATCATGTGGTGGCTGTCGTGCGCCACCGTCGAGGCCATCGCCATTTTGCCTTGATACCCAAAGCCTGAGACAAAGGCGTTGGTTACACCTCCGGTCGCGCGGTGCCGCTCGACCAAGGCAATTTGGCAAACCTCATCCTCGCCCTCCACCAAACCCTCGATGATAGGCAGTTCCACCTTCAATGCTTTGGTTGGCGCCTGATTTTCCACGACTCCGATAACATTGGCCTTCACTCGGTTGGCTCCTTTAGGAGCTTGAATCTCAAAATCTGAGGAAGTCAGCTTATGTCCCAGATGTACGGTATTTCGTGCGGAGGCCGGCCAATTCAAATGAGGGCAATCGACGGTGATCGAGCCGTCTTGAGCCACTATCTGACCACGCGCAATAACAGTCTCGATGGGAAGCAGAGATAAATCTGAGCTGAGAATCACGTCGGCCCTACGTCCAGGGGTAATAGACCCAATCTCTCGCTCCAAACCAAAATGAGTGGCTGTATTGATTGTCGCCATCTGTATGGCAACCAACGGATCGCAGCCACAAGCGATCGCATGCCGGACGACTCGGTTCATGTGTCCTTCATTGACCAGCGTACCTGAATGGCAATCATCGGTACAAAGAATAAAGCTGCGGGGATCCAATCCTTTTTCGGTCACCGCGGTGATCTGGCTTTCTACGTCATACCATGCCGAGCCGAGTCGCATCATCATTCGCATCCCTTGGCGGACCCGCGCAATGGCATCTTCCTCACATGTACCTTCGTGATCGTCGGCAGGGCCACCCGCAGCATAAGCCGAAAAAGCAGACCCTAAATTGGGCGAAGCGTAGTGACCGCCGACAACTTTTCCAGAATTCTGAGTTGCTGCGATTTCGGCCAGCATTTTGGCATCGCCATTGATGACACCCGGGAAATTCATCATTTCGCCCAGCCCAATTATGCCGGGCCAGCTCATAGCCTCAACGACGTCTTCGGGTGTGATTTCGTATCCGGTCGTCTCCAATCCCGGCGCGGATGGCGCACAGGATGGCATCTGAGTGAATATGTTCACCGGTTGCATCATCGCCTCGTCATGCATCATACGCACGCCATCCAGCCCAAGGACATTCGCGATTTCATGAGGGTCTGTGAACATGGAGGTCGTGCCATGAGGGATTACTGCACGCGCAAATTCGGCAGGGGTTAACATGCCAGATTCAATATGCATGTGCCCATCACACAAACCCGGCATCATATAGCGCCCGCTCGCTTCAACGATCTCGGTGTTTGGACCGATGCAATGACTTGCATCCGGACCAACAAACGCAATACGCCCTTGTGCAATTGCTATGTCATGGTCGGGTAACAACTCTCGGCTGTGCACATTTACCCAGACGCCGCCGCGAATAGCCATATCGGCAGCATCCCGGCCTGCGGCAACAGCGATCAGACGATGGGCGGAGTCGGGCCAACTGGGGAGAGGTGCAATTTCCATGGCCCAACTTTCACCAATGCGGAAGAAGGTGCAACCCCGCAAAACGGGTATCATAAAACCATCATTAAGTGCTGACCCAGGCAGTACTCAAGGACGTCGTTGATCGTTAGTGCCCGACAGACGGAAGCCCCGAAAAGTTCCGAAAATGATCAGTGAGTCTGGCTAGGAACCGTTGGTTTGTGCTGCTGTGGAGGCAATTGGCTCCGGATCCAATTGGCAAATACAACGGCTCCGGGTGTCTCTTCGGCGGCAGGCGATAACAATAGGTAGTAGGCTTCAGCCATGGGCGCACGATGATCAAACGGTGCGATCAAGCGCCCCTCGTCGATTAGGCCCTTGGCAATAGCGTCATGAGCCAGGCAAAGGCCGCCACCCGCAGCAGCAACCGAAAGGCAAACCAGATAGGTCGTAGCATATGTTATTGGTGGATTTGTCCATGTTAGA
>NZ_JBXWSJ010000016.1:0-82880 GCF_059613365.1 Ruegeria sp. BHSA163 | reverse complement strand
AGTCAATCTCGCTCAATAGCCACTCCGCCCGTTTTATACTCTCGTGCGCTGTTCCGAGTTTTCGAACTAGTCTGGCTTTCCTGTCAGGATTTTTCTCCACATGAATTTCGGCTTCAAGATCAGTTGCTTTCTTGCGAAGCTTCTTTAGTACCCTTTGAACATGGCTGGATTTAATTTTCTCCGCTTTGCCTGCCTCAAGGCGCGAGTTGTACTCAGCCATTTTTTCGGCAAGTTTTTTCAGTGCCATCTGAATGCCCCCCGCAGACCGTTGCACAATCTCAGCATACTATTTGCTTTCTACGACTTGACTGTGACGTTTTTCGGATTCGTCTTCCTTAGACAGCGCGTCGTTCTCAGTCCCATACTCACCGAGTTCTTCTTCTTCCAAAGCCAACAAACGTTCAACTTCGGCCATAGCGTTGTCTCGTTCGATATAAAAGGTTCTCGCTGCTTCGATCAGCTTACGCATCGCGCTATAGGCGTAGTCCGAATCGTTGAGAAATGAAGTTGCAGCATCGGGAGTGAGTTGGTTTTTTCGAATGAGCTGTTCTACACGGCGCGCAGCGGTCTGTGCGTCTTCTTCTACTTGTGCACGTTCCTGATCAAGCCAGAGTGCACTACGCTCCTCCGGTTCTGCGTCTTCAAGCTTTTGAATCTCGACGAGTATTCTGGCAATTTCAGTACGGAGGTCATCATAAAGTTCGGTTGCACTCCCGGAAAACCGTACAGTGTGGCGCAAGATGTTCTTGCGCAGGTGTTTAACTGACTTAACCGCTTGAACGATGTCGCCTGCCACATCTCTCAGTGCGTAAACTCGTTCTGCCACGTCTGGTTCGACACGTTTTTCCCCAACGCGCGTCGAGAATTCGACAATGGCGGAATAGAGCGTCTTGATCTTGCGTCGGTAACTTTCCTCGATATCCATGTCGGAAGGTGTTCGACTGTTTCGAACAACCTCTGCAACGCTGTTCGCGCCAAAAACATCCTTCCGATGCAGGTTCAAGCCATGCAAGATCAACATCATCGCGTTTTCGTAGAGATGCATAACTTCCTTTCGAAGTGCGATCTCAAGAGTTTGTGGGAAATCATCGGCCGCATCGTTCAGGTAACGCGGTTGACTGAAATCCGGGGTTGGTTCGACGATACTGCGTTCAAGAAAGGAGATCAGCTCTCGCATCAATGGTAACATGAGCAAGACGCCGAGCACGTTAAAGATGGTATGGAACACCGCCAACTTCAGAGCATAATCTTCCGCGCCGATGCCCACGGCACCACTGATCAGGTCAACCATCTCACGCAGTGGGACTATGAAAACCAAAGCTACCGCCGCAGTGATTGTATTGAAGATCAGGTGCGCCAATGCCAATCGCTTGCCCTGAAAATTGGCGCTGATCGAGCCAATAATCGCCGTAATCGTGGTTCCAATATTAGCCCCGATCGCCAGAGCCAGTGCGTTTTCATAGCTAATTTGTGAAGCAGCAAGCGCGGTGAGAGTAAGCACCATCGTCGCGTGGCTCGACTGCATAATCAAGGTCGCGGCAGTCCCCAATAAACAATAGACCACCAGTCCCCAATATCCCGGCAGTGCGAATCGCATTAGGTCGACCTGGTCCTTGAACGCGTCGAAACCCTCTTTCATGTAATGAATGCCCAAGAACAGAAATCCCAGTCCACCAAGGGCGTAACCAATGCCACGGAGCACCTTCGGCTTCTGAAATACAAGGATTATGCTAAGGCCGATAATTGGCATGGCGTAAGTTGCGATATTTACCTTCAATCCTAGCCCGGCGACCAACCACGCACCCGTCGTCGTTCCGATATTGGCACCAAAGATTATCCCCACACCACCTATCAGAGAAATAAGGTCAGCACTCAAAAATGAGATCGTGATAACCGAAACCAGTGAGCTGGACTGCAACAACGCAGTAGAGACAAAACCGAATAAGAGCGATCGCGAAACGGACTGTGTCGCGCGCTGAAGCATTCGTTCTAATGTACCGCCTCCAAGTAGCTTGAAGCCGTCTTCAAGCATCAGCATGCCAAACAAAAAAATAGCGATACCAGCTGCAACAATCTGCGCGTCAGGACTTACCCAGAAGGCAATTAGTAGCGCGCCAATTGCGACCGGTAGGTAGTACTTGATCATTCAATCAGTCCAAATTCTGGATCACAAAAACACCGAATGGTGCGGTTATCGACCTGCAGGAAGACCGCACACTAACCTCGACCAATATTCGTATAGCGCCACGGTTCTTAGCCGATATTACATCCCAAACCCGGGCGCTTTCTGACCTCGGTGTTATTATTACCGCAACGTACATATCTCATTGATTCAAATCATGGCGTAGAAATTCTACTTGCCCAAATTGTTTGAACTGTATTGCTACTTGAGACCGTTGGACCGTGCATGCTGAGAACTGAACGCGTAGAAAAAGCAGTTCGCCTAAACCGCGAAGAACTGTTCCGGTTTGGTACGGCTCTGCTCTTCATCGTCGGCATCATGCTGGTAGCAATGGCCAGATCGGAAGGCGGAACAGACGGAGTGCTCTTGATCGTCGCCGCAATGATCGGTGGGTACATGGCGATGAACATTGGCGCGAACGACGTGGCGAACAATGTTGGCCCCGCCGTCGGGTCCCAAGCAATTACTTTGACCGGCGCTATCCTGATTGCGGCTTTCTTTGAAGCAGGCGGCGCCATGATTGCGGGGGGCGATGTTGTCGGCACAATAAAAAAAGGCATTATCGACCCGGACTTGGTGGCGGACCGAGACACTTTCATCTGGCTGATGACGGCAGCTCTACTCGCGGCAGCGGTGTGGCTGAACTTCGCCACAGCCGTCGGTGCCCCGGTTTCCACAACGCATTCAATCGTCGGTGGCGTACTTGGGGCTGGAATAGCTGCGGCCGGTTGGAGCATAGCGGACTGGTACCAGGTTGGGATGATCGCGGCGAGCTGGATTATTTCTCCCGTACTTGGAGGAGTTATTGCGGCAACTTTCCTTTACATCATCAAACGCACGATCACCTATAAATCGGACGTATTGACTGCGGCCAACCAAATGGTGCCATTACTTGTCGCTGTAATGGCATGGGCCTTTGGCACGTACCTGATGCTCAAAGGTGTAAAGAAGTTGGTGAAGGTCGACTTCCCTACAGCGCTGGTGATTGGCCTGTTGCTTGCAATCGTCGTTTATTTTCTCATTCGTCCGTATGTCGCAAACACGACAAAGCGTCTGGAAAATAAAAAATCAAGCGTGAACGATCTCTTCACCGTTCCGCTTATCTTTGCAGCAGCGCTCCTGAGTTTTGCTCATGGTGCCAATGACGTCGCTAATGCAGTGGGCCCACTGGCGGGTATCAACGAAGCGATCGCCGCCGGTGCCGTGGCCACGAAAGCCTCTATTCCGATATGGGTAATGGCGGTTGGAGCCATAGGCATTTCTCTCGGTCTCGCGCTTTATGGACCCAAATTGATCCGAACCGTAGGAAGCGAGATCACCGAACTTGATAAAATGCGCGCATATTGCATCGCGATGGCGGCGGCGATTACGGTTATTGTCGCCTCACAGCTAGGCTTGCCAGTCAGTTCCACCCATATCGCCGTGGGGGGTGTATTCGGCGTCGGATTCCTTCGCGAATACATCAAGTCCAGCTACGCCCGCATGTTGGACGAAATTAGAGAGCACCACGCCGACCATGACCCAGAAGCGGTTGAAGCATTCCTCGAGAGATTTGAAGCTGCTGACGTCACGACTAAGGGCGAGATATTACGCGATATGAAGGCACAGGCTTCCTCCGACCGTGTCTTGGCTAAGAAAGAACGGAAAGCTCTCGGCAGGGTGCATCGGATCGAATTGGTC
This sequence comes from Ruegeria sp. BHSA163, assembly GCF_059613365.1. Taxonomy (NCBI): domain Bacteria; kingdom Pseudomonadati; phylum Pseudomonadota; class Alphaproteobacteria; order Rhodobacterales; family Roseobacteraceae; genus Ruegeria; species Ruegeria sp. BHSA163. The sequence continues at coordinate 79,018 of NZ_JBXWSJ010000016.1, read as the reverse complement.
AAGCGCACCTTATTGCTCCGAATTGCAGCGGCTTGGGTTATCACGGTCCCTTTAGCAGCTACTCTTGCATCCATGTTCTTTTTTATGATCCGCGGAATGTTGTTGCCCTAGCTATTCCGCAACTGACCCAAAAAGACTACGGCTTCTCGTTTGATCGGCTTCAATCGCCTCGGGCTTTGGTTCTAACTCACAAAAATTTCGACCGTCTGCTCTGGGCTCGAAGGAGACATTCAGTTAATTACGCCCAATGTCTGCAATGCGGACTAAACCGTCATTCGCCGCGCAGTCGGGTGTCTTTTGGTGCACTAATATTGGACCCCGGCCAGAGCGCCGGAGGTATAAACGGGCAGAACTCTCATGTCACGCGTCCAAGACGAGCAATGCATCCGAAATCCGGTCTGCGGCAGATTGATCGCGCAAGGGGAGCCGGGCCAGTGAGGTCATATCGAAATCTGCTTCGATCTGCTTAAGATGCATTAGTCTTTGGCGTGCAGCTTCTGTGTCGCCAGAAACAGAAAGTGCCGCAGCTAGCAGCGCTAGATTCGCCGGCAAATTTGGCTCTGCGTGGTCGGCCCGCATTAACTGTTGGACTGCACGCGGATGATCTCCAGCTACCAGCGCGACATAGCCGGCGTCTCGATAGTAGAGATGCCGGTAGGGATAGGCAGGGTCGCACGCAAGCGCGATTTGCGACAACTTGGTTGCGTCATCAATTGAGCCTTCGGCCAGCTTAATTAAGGCCATAGTATTAATCGCGTGATAGTAGTCGGGGTTCAGCGTCAGAGCCTCTTCCAAATCAATGCGCGCGGCTTGCAAGTCGTGGTTCCCAAAAAGCGATAGCGTCCCGCGTACGGTCCGGATCAGGTGGTCATTTGGCCTAATTTTCGTTGCGGTATCGATCAGTCCTCGCGCTTTTACGACTTGCTGAAGGCCCATGTCTCGCCAGCCAAGGATTCGGGACATGCTGACTATATTCCAGCATAGCATTGTCATTGCCATCCAGTTGTCTGGATCAAGGCGCAGAACACTTTGCAGCAAGGATCGCGAAAGCTCCCAAGATTCCTTGGTAAATGTGAAGTTGCAGCCCATCGCAAAGTTGAGTAGTTCCTCAACGCTCATGTCTTCTGGAGATTTGTGCTTGAATTTTTCCGCCAGTAGGGCTGGAAGTCGAATTCGGATTGATCCGGCCACGCGCTGACACAAGCGATCCTGGATGTCGAAAGCGTCTGAGCCTCCTTCATCAATTCGATCGGTCCAAACACACGTGCCCGTGGCGCATTCCACGAGTTCAATCAGCACGCGCCAACGATCGCCCAAAACCCGAATGGAACCACCAAGTTTAAAGTCTGCGTCGCTTTTGACGGCAACGAGTTCCAATCCGGTTTGACGGCCGAATGCGTGGCTCAAGTCCGCGCGCAACGCAGACGCCATTTCAACCGCCGCAGCATTTCCTCCTTCTAGGTTGCTCAAGTGGAGCTTGGGTTTGCCATTCATGCCGACTGGTGTCCCGGTCAAAGCGGAGAGCGGTCCTGGCCAGCTCCAAACCTCAACTGGCATTTGAATGTTTTTCAGGTCTACTACACCGTTTGGGTGGAACTCTGCATCCACCCCACGGTGCATAAGGCGTTGAGCATCTGCAGAAATGGCGATGCCGCCGCTATCTGCGACCGTCTCAAGACGTGCCGCCACGTTTACCCCAGAGCCGAAGATGTCGCCGTCAATGTGGGTTATGTCGCCCACGTTTACCCCGATCCGAAGTGACAGATCCGAACCTTGCATGTCCGATTGGATTGCCAGGGCGCAGTTTACGGCGTCGGCGGCAGACGCAAACTCAGCCAACCAGCCATCGCCCATTCTTTTTACCACCTGTCCACGCCTGCCTGTGATTTGCTTCTCGACAATCTCGGACTGGATTTTCAGCACGGCGTTGAGCGTTTGAACCTCGTCGAGCTCCATTCGGCGGCTGAACCCAACTATGTCTGCCGCGAGCACTGCTGCAAGTCGTCGTTCCATGCATTGGACTATAACGGTTCAAAGCAAACTTGGCAGCCAACGTATACGGTATATGACCAAGTTGGGCTCAAATTGGTCATTCGCTGCGTCTCGGCGCATATAGCCCATCTGAAGGTCCGTTCCGGGCTCGTCGCGGTCATCTGACAAAAACTGTCGGATGACGGCTTTCGCTGCCAAAGCAGACACAAGGGGTTCTGAAGCCACGCTTGTATCAAGATCCGCAATACGTACCCATACCCCTGTGGTTGCCAGAAGTTGTGGCCAAGTGTCAGGCACACCCCAAGCAGTCGGAAAATCCGGAAGTCGATAGGATCCTGCGCTAGACCACTTATGCCCCGACTTCGCCCTTACCCCTTATATCTTGAGCAATGCCGAAGCTGTGGGAGCCGGCGGCTGATCGCCAGGAGCCCTTGCGAGAGGCTGTCGACCTGGTCGTCGTGCTTGCCGTTTGGGAAAGCCGCACACTCGGCGACGAAGGTTTCCCGGAACGGTGCCGATGACCGAATACGAACCTCGCCGCGCTCAATGGTGGGCGAATGAAGAGACATCCTCTGATCTTTGCCTTTTCCACCCGTCTTCAGGCCTCTGACAAGCTGCGGATAACGCTGGTTCAGATGCGTAAAGACACCCTGCCCCGCTCCATCTCCCTCTACAAGGTGCTGTCAGACGAATTCGAACTCGTCTCTGGTAGGCCAGTGACGCTGTCCTTTATCCCGCGCAAAGTTCGCGCCACTCGGCAAGAGCGGCGCTGCGTGTCAGCTTGAAGGTGTCTCGGCTAGTGAGAGATCGTTCCTGGTTGAAGTGGTTGTAAATGGAGGAATGAACGGCGGCAAACTTCTGCAAACTTCGCATGCGCCTGAAACGCTGCATGGCGCGTTCGCGTCGTCGGAAAGGAAGGTGCGAATTCTCAACCCGGTTGTTGAGCCACCTACCCGTCCTTTGTTTTTCGAGCGTGCCCATTTCTCTAAGTGCAGCCTTGTAGGAAGCGAAGCGATCCGTCACTATCTCTTCCGCACAACCGTGCCGCTTCATCAGTTTTCTGAGGAATTTCAATGCGGCAGCTTTGTTTCGGCGTTTGGTAACGACTGCTTCGAGCACTTCGCCCTCATGATCTACGGCCCGCCAGAGGTAGTGTCTCTTGCCGTTCACCTTCACAAAAACCTCGTCTACGTGCCATTTACTTTTCGAGAACGCGCGCAGTTGCTGGACTCGCTTTCGTCTGATCTCGGAGGCAAACATTGGGCCGAACCTGTTCCACCAGTAGCGGACGGTTTCATGGCTCACGTCGATGCCTCGCTCGTGCAGCAGATCTTCGACATTCCGCAAGGAAAGCGGAAACCTGATGTACAGCATCACCGCCAAGCGGATGATCTCGGGACTGGTTTTGAAATACTTGAAAGAGGCAGGTTTGTTCATTCCCAAACGCTACGCAAACACCCTGCCCCGCTCAAGCAAAGTTCTTCTGACAAGACCCTCTTGCACGTCAGGGCGTGGCCGTGCATTGGAGGGATTTAGCAGACGCCCAATCCGGCTTTAGCAAGCCCGTCGTGGAGGTGCTCAAGATCATCCGGATCGTCGTAATGCATCGTCTCAAGGAATGCCTGCAAGTCGAAGGCAGGATCCAATTCTTGAATCTTCGCGACATGCTCCTTTGCTGTTTCAGCCTCCCCTAGGTGGGCGTGAGCCGCCGCAAGGAACCCATGTAGGACGATGTCGGGTGATGACATCTGCTTGAAGGCATCTATTGCCTCGCTGTATCGCCGAGCGGTGAAATAGGCACGTCCGAGATGGCTCCAGAACCTCGGGGGATGGTGTGGGTTCAACCGCATGGCGCGCTTGATCCAGTCAATGCCTTCCTCCGCGCGTCCGAGCCAAGTCAGGACTTCACCCATTTGCACGACCACAAGATCATAGTTCGGATTGAGAGCAACTGCGCGTTCCTGGTGGCGCAGCGCCTTTGCCATGTCTCCTGTGAGAATGTTCAAACCGGCCAGTAACCGATGAACGTCAGCATCATTGTCGTCAAGGCCGGCGGCGCGTTTCACGGATTGGGCAGCGATAGAAATGGTTTCGTTTTTGTCCTCGCACCATCCGTAACCCCAGGCCTGACCAAGAATGCAGCCCTTCCAAGCATGCGCATGGGCATAGGTCGGCTCAAGCTCAATAGCGCGGGAAATGAGATCTTGTGCCTTGGCGTTGGCCGCGCTCTCGCTTCTATGATGCAGGACTTTGGCTGCTAGAACGCATTCGTAGGCGGCCAGACTGGATGGTTTTTTTTGCCTGAGTTGCTCGTGCTCTGCTTGTTCAATTCGGCCGGGCAGCGTCGACACGATCGAAGCGGTGATCTCGTCTTGAATCTCGAAAATGTCGTCCAAAATCCGATCGTAGCGGTCTGCCCAGATATGCGCATCTCTCACCGTGTCGATCAACTGGACTGACACACGAACACGATTGCCGGCTTTACGGACGCTACCTTCGACTACATAGCGGGCACCAAGCTTTGTCGCCACTTCGGGTACATTCACGGCTTGGCCTTTGTAGACGAAAGTCGAGTTTCGCGAAATTATGAAAAGCTCATGGTATCGACTTAGCGCCGTCAGAATATCCTCAGTCAGACCATCGGCGAAAAACTCCTGCTCTGGGTCTGTGGATAGATTGGCAAAAGGAAGAACGGCGATCGATGGTTTCCGGCCGGACTGAGTGGCCAATTCGGATTTAGCAAGGTCGGCGGCACCGGAAAGCTCCACACGATAGGCCCGCACGGGGCGCGAGATGTTTTTGAGCTGCTGTTCGCCGATGTCCTCGTACCCGACTTCGATGTTGGACTTCAGATGGTCGTATGCTGTCCCGGAGACTATCACTCCACCGGGCGGAGCCAAGGCCTCAAGGCGGGCGGCAATGTTCACACCGTCACCGTAGACATCGCCATCTTCCAAAATCACATCGCCAAGATTGACCGCAACACGGTAGCGTATCTTGCGGTCTTCGGGGACGTCGGCCTCTCGGGCTTCCATTTCCTGCTGAATCGAAACCGCGCATTGCACGGCCTCGACGACGCTCGGAAACTCTGCAATCATGCCGTCGCCTGTTAGCTTGACGATGCGGCCGTGATGCGCGTCAATCTTTACGTCGATCAACTCAACGCGATGGCATTTTTGACGACTGAGCGTGCCTTCTTCGTCGGCCTCCATGAGCCGACTATAGCCCACCATGTCAGCGGCAAATATCGCCGACAAACGTCGCTCCATTTAGTCCTCCGGTACATGGAAATGTAGCAGGTCGACATCTGTCTGCATATCAGTTTCCGTTACGCAGTACTTTCACAACTGGTGCTCCAATATCATGCGGCCGTTCTCGAAGATGTCTGCATTGGGCTCGGAACGGTCATCTGAGTTATTTGGTCAGATGTCCGCTAATGGACGGATAGCAGACCCAACATTGCAAAACGCCAACGTCTGCCTTGCGGACATAACCGACGTTGGCTTTCTCGGTTGGAACAGCTTAGCACCCTAGTGACGGCCCACTGGTTTCTGTGTTTACTATGCATACGAACTTCAAAAATTCGAGAATTCCTCGGAGAAGAAATGCAGGGCGCACACGGGATCAGAAGGTTAGCTGCAATCGCCGCAATCGATATGGTCGCGTATAGTCGGTTGATCGAACAGGACGAAGCGGACACGCTCGCGCGTCAGAAGGTCATTCAGAAGGAAGTGATTGAGCCACTGGCATCAGAACATGGCGGTCGGATCGTCAAAACAACTGGCGATGGAGCGTTGATCGAATTTGATAGCGCCGTTAACGCGGTTACATGGGCAGCTGCATTTCAACGTCGCATTGCAAATCTCGAGATCGACAGCGAAGAACACAAACGCATTGCTTATCGCGTTGGCGTCAACGCCGGCGAAATTGTTGTCGATAACGAAGATATTTTTGGAGAAGGCGTAAACTTGGCTGCCCGGCTCGAAGCTTTAGCTGACGGCGGCGGTATAATGATCTCCGAAGGTGTCTTCAGAAATGTAAATGGCAAGGTGGAATTGGGTTTCGCTGATGTGGGTGAGCAGTTCGTCAAGAATATTGCGCAACCCGTTCGCGCCTATCGCGTATTGCTGGACAATAACGATGCAGGAAAGTTTGTCCCATTACCCAAGTCGGCAGTATTCAAGCGAAAAAGCATATTCGCGGGCGCTGCTATATGCGCTACGGCTGGTCTGGCTTTACTCGTATACATCTTTGTTTTTCCTAAGGAAGAACCCCAGGTTTCAAGGCTTCTAGTCGTTCCGTTCGAAGCCGACTCCCCTTCGGAACAAGTATTCGCTGATGCAGCTACAGAGAACTTACATTTGTCTTTTGAGCGTCTGAAGCAATTGGAGATGGCGCCTTACAGTATCGCAAAATCTTATGAGGGAATCGACGTCGACGAAAGTGAAGTGGCACGGGATCTGGGCGTTCGTTACGTCTTGGATGGTTCAGCAAAATCGAAACACGGGGTAATTGAACTTCACGCTCGACTTCGGGATACATTGGCGTCGGGCGACGGCGTGGTTTGGGAGGAGGTTTTTCAGGGAGAGGCTCATCAACTGCTGGACATGCTTGTCAGGGTGAAGCTGAAAGCGGCAGGCGCAATGGAGGCAAAGCTCAACGAAGTTGAGCGGAACATTCTGGAAAACCGACCAACGCAAAACCCTGTGGCTTACGTGGCATATGCCAGTGGCAAGAGGCTTCTAGATAGTAAAGACTTCACAGACATCGCAAAAGCGCTTCCTTTGTTTGACGAGGCAATATCGATGGACCCGCAGTTCACCGACGCTAAGCTGGGGAGTGCCGAAGCCAATTTTCAGATATGGGAGGGTAGCTTCAATACGATTAAGTTTACACTTGACGCTAAGACAACATTCTCCGAATTGATTGAGCAGGTTCTTCAAGGCGATCCGCGCAATCCTGAAGCCACAGCCCTAAAGGTTCGTGCTCTCTTAGAGCAACTCGAACCCGACCGTGCTCTTGCTCTGGCGAGGGGCTCCGTTTTCAACAATCCAACCAATTCTATGCTGCGCCTTGTTCTCGGAATGAGCCTGACCTCCGAAGGAAATTACGAAGGCGCAATTGCGGAATTTCAAGAGTATGAGCGACTATCGCCAAGGCTAAATTCTGGCGAAAAGGGAGATCTGGCGTGGAACTACTTGCGCGCTGGCGACAGCAGAAGAGCGTTGGAGCTACTGAACAGTATCCCAGAAGAAGAATTACGTGAGCAGCACCATCGGAACCTCGCAGAGGCGAATTTTCGGGAAGGGGACACCAAGGCTGCACAGGCTTACATGGAGTTGTTTCTGGCAAACAATGTCTGGCTCAATCTAAACTGGATGAAGCCTTGGTTTGCAATCTACAAGGATCCGCACGTTTTTTCCGTGTTCGAAGAAGCGATGTTGGGATCGGGACTGCCTGAGTGGCCATTCAACTTTGGCGACGGCCGCGAGGCCGACCGGATTGCTCATGATGAATTGGTTCGTTTGCATTCAGATGCTTTCGACGAACAGCATTCCGTTGGTCCGTTCGGCGCTCCTTATTCAGAGGAACGAAATTCAGATGGAACGATAGTGATGAATTTTGATTGGATGAATGGAATACCATTGTCCGGAACGTGGAGGATTGTTGGCGATCAGGTATGCCGAAACATCCCCTCCGTGCACCAGGGGCGCGATCTGTGCCATTTCCTCTATCTCGACCCTGAGAAATCAACTGATGACCAGTGGTATGTTGCGGCTCCTTGGTCGTTTGGCATCGTGAATTCCGTGTTCGCTAGGACTGACAAGTGATACGAAACAAGCCGCCCACCTCGCTCTTTTGCTCTCACCTCGTGGAACCGACCTATAGGTCGGAAACTCTTGGCCTCTGAACTTCGGCTTTGGGCTCAGAGCGGTCGTTCGCTGTGAACGACTGATCTGCGGACAAATTAGCCGTTCGCTACCGCGCGGCACTGGGCAGTAATACTGTCAGACTAAATGAATACCGCTTCGCCGTTTGCACTAGTGGCTTTTCTTCGATGCATAGTTGATGTGTAGCTCACAGGTCAGGTCTTCTGTGAAGAGCTAGTATCGCTGGTACAAGACTCTTCTTCGGGATCAGCTGCCGAAAGCCTCTCACCACCACTAGCGAGTTCTTCGTTCGTCGCGGCATAGTCGGGTGACCCAATTGGTGGATAGGAGAGCTGATCCTCCATTTTAGCTTCGTCCGGACTGGAAAAGCTGGGGAAAGGCAGACGGTTGCTTCGCCGCCACTTGTCAACTTCGTCGCCGGCCTTGGTGCTTTGTTCAGAATCGAGCCCGGCATCGCGGCTTAAATAGAGTGTGCTAGACGGAAAAGCGAAACTTGTACCGGAAGCTTCCACGATGTCCTTTATGCGTAGCATCACATCCTCACGGACAGCATAAAAATCATTCCATTCCCGCGTGCGTGCGTAGATCCGGATATGGATGTCTAGCGAACTTGCGCCGTAGCCGTAGAACCGCACGCGGATCGTATCGTTGTCGATCCTTGGGTGCCCGAGGAACATTTCACGGATCTTGGCCAGGACATAGCGCAGCTGGTCAGCGCCAGTCTCGTAGCGCAAACCGATCACGTGATCGATCATCATTTGGTCGCATTCGGCCCAGTTTATCAGCTCCATGTCAGCAAACTGAGCATTGGGGATTGTGATAAGTGTCCTATCTAGCGCACGAATCTGCGTCGAGCGTATACCGATCGTCTCGACCGTTCCGCTTCTATCACCGAATGAGCAAAAATCACCAACCCGGATTGGCCGATCTATGTAAAGAATAAAACCACCAATCAGGTTCTCAAGTGTCGGCCGGACCGCCAAGGCGACCGCGATCCCGCCGATGCCCAAACCGGCCATGACACTTAGGACTGGAAGCCCGAGAGCGTCAGCTCCGAAAGCGATGACGATGATCGCAGCGATTGCGCCAATAACCCGACCGATCAGTCGAATCATGTTTCTGTCTATGCTTTCTTGTTCGCTATTTACACGCTGCATGAATCCTTGCGTCGCAGCGATAACTAAAAGCCAGACGATGTATGCTAGCGCAATGTAGGTGACAAAGGTTTGAACTAAACTAACAAGCGACGATAGGCGCCCGACTACCAACAATTGATTCTCAAAAAATCGAGCTAGAGAACTGGCCGCGATTATCACTACAACTGGAGATAGAATTCGCAACAGCGTGCCGGAAAGTACGCTTTTGGTGGAATAATTACGTGTCACCTTATGCCAGAGTATCAGTGCGGATGAGACTAAAAGTATGGCAACCAGACCGATTATTACCTTCCAATATGGTGTATCTAAAATACTTTTTGTAAGTGCTGACGGGACGTTTCTCTGCAACCAACCAGGTATCATCGGTCCCGTGCCCTGCAATAATTCCGTGCGCCAGTCGTCTATGCGGACCTCTGGCTTTGTTTGAAAATGAATTACTGAGCTGTGGATCCGGGGCGCAACCTGCACCGTGTCCGAACTAAATAGAAACTCGAGTTCACGCGACCCATCCATCATTTGAACAATTTTCAAAGGGGTGCCAGGAATTCGATAAATCCCCCGACCATTGCTGTCAAAGGAATCAACACCAGGCACATCCGATAATTCTGGCAGCGGCACTCTAGCAATAATGTTCAATAGATAACTGACTGTCTCGATACTGGTAATTTGCTGTGCTGCGGGCGGAACTTTGGAAAGGTCGATTAACGAGGACAGGTCGCTGATCAATTCCCTAACACGTTTTCCGTTCGCTCGATTTCGTTGATTTCGATAGACTTCGACTGCATCTTCCAGAGAAGCTCGCAGAGTTAGTAGCTTTCTGAGTGTTGCGCGTGGGCTCTCGTTGTTTAGAGCAGCCAGATCCAATGCCGCGGATTCATCTAACCGCTCTTGAGCGATCGCTCCAGAATTTGGGGTAAATGCCAAAACTACCGATAGCGCAATCAGCGTAAACCAAAAGCGTCTTGCATAAATTGTTGCGCTTACGTAGCTCCTAATAACTAATTCCCTTTCGCGTGCCATTCGGTAAGTTGGCCGTTAATTGCTGTATAGCGTGATATCACATATACGCCGTGAAGGTAGTTCGAACCGGCTTTGGGTCCATTAGTACAGTTTAAAAGGTTGATGGAATTCAAATTAGAAACTGTCTTAATTCAACTAGAAAAGCTGACCCATATAAGTGCTAGTTTCTTTCTGACTTTAAATTCCGGCCAGAAGTTAGTGACTTTGAAATTCCAAGACGCTCACGATCTGGCCAAGTTGCATGGTCTCCCTAAGAACGCGTATCTCATCGTCGAGAAATTTCGGGACGAGACGCTGGCTAAAATCGGTCTGGAGCCCGAATTTATAGCGGTCACCAACTTAATTATTTGAATTGCGGCTTTGGGCTCAAGGCAGTCATCTGAGTCTTTTCGTCAGACGACGGCTTAGGAACGGATAGCGGTCATTGTTGGTGGTCATTCCGAGAAATTTCGCCTGAAGGTCTGCATTGAAAGGCAGAGTCGCGGACAAAGTTGCCATTAGCTGCACCGCGGCGCCAAAAGACCATTTGAACGTCTGGTCTGCGGGCGGAGCGGTCGTCTGCCTCGGGTGAGTTTATAACCGCAGTTAGTCGGAAGCGGACGTGACCAACGGGAATTTCCGTTTGAGGGAGCGTAGGCAGGTTAGCCGGAGAGCGGTCGCTCGGGGCGCAATTCATAGACAGTCGGTGTGCGGATGAAAACGCAATCAAAGTGACTGACCGCAATTCATTATTCCGGTTCACGGGAAGCTTCTACCTGAAAATGGCAGCATAGCGGGGCGCGAAGAACTTCGCGAAGGCCTTTACTTCGGGGCGACGATAAGCCTCTGGCGCAATCAGCATCAAATGCTCCGAGTTCATCTCCTCGAGCGGCGCAAAGCATTGAATGAGCGTGTCATCGCTTTCGGCAAGTTTCACGTTTATGATGCCAAGGCCATGACCCGACCGGATGGCGGCATGCATCAGATCCAGCTCGGAATAGGTTTGCCTGATCTGATCAGGTTCCGCATAGCGGATCAGCCAATCGTGAAAGGCTGACGGCACGCCTTCACGTAGGAAGCTGACAAACGTATGGTTGAACAAATCTTCGACCGAGGTCGGCAACCCGTGTTTTTCGGCGTATGAATGGGATCCGAAAAGCGCGTAACGCGCGGTGCTGATCTTGCGGCAGATGAGGTCTGGATGGGGAGGGCTTCTTGTCACGCGCATTGCTATATCCGCTTCGCCAGCCGATAGATCCAGGACTTCGACGCTGGGCAGGAATTCGAATCTGACATCGGGGCGGAGCAAAGAGAACTCGTTGAAGATCGTTGCGACCCGGGGTGAGAAGTTGCCGGAATAGGCCGTGATCCGGATCGGCCTGGTGCTGCGCAACGTTTCGACTGTCTCGGCCAGACAGATCGCCGCCGCTTCGATTTCTTCCGCCTTCTGCAGGATCGCTCGTGCTGTTTCGGTCGGCCGGAAGCCGCGCGTGTCCCGCTCGAACAAGGTTACGCCAAGCTCATGCTCAAGCGCCTCAATGCGGCGCGCAACAGTTGGCTGGGCCATGCCGAGCTGGGGCGAGGCAGCCAAGGTGGACCCCGCGCGCACGACGGCAAGAAAGACCCTAATTTCTGACCAGCTCCGGAATGCGCTCTTCATTTTTGTAGAATAGCACATCGCCGCGGCCGATACCCGAAAATCCCGCATCCACTACAGTGGGAGAACCTTCGCAGCAGCAGAAAAGGCCCGAGAGATGAACGCATTCATGACCAGCGCCCGCACAGTCCCGCCGCTTCAAAAGGCTCTTGGCTTCATCCAGCGTGTATTCAACTTCGCACCGCGCCCCCGCTCTGAGGAAACACAGCCCGATGACGCCCGGGCCCGGCGGGAATTCATCTGGGAGGTTCTTTCCCGCAACCCGGACGCCTTCTCCAGCGATGCCGATGTCCAAAGTATGATGAGTATGTATCCCGGCAGGTACTGACTAGTTCGGGCCCGACCTTGAGCGTAAATATCAGACGGTGTCGTGCCAATGGTTGGGGCGTTCCGGATCACACGGTAGCAAGGTCGGCAATACGGACAAAGTGGGTGTTCAAGGAACCTTTTAAAGTGCCTTTTCAATGAACTTTGAAAAAAGCTCACCCTGCGAATTGATCCTAAGTTTCGCGTAAATGTTGCGTCTGTGGATGCGGACTGTGCCTGGAGAGATGCCGAGAATTGTGCCGACAGCTTCTGCCGAATGGCCCTTCAACGTGAACTCAACGACTTCTCTTTCTCGTGGCGTCAGAACGCCATCGCCAAATGCCTGGAAAGCAAGATCGACGCGACGACTAACGCCATTCGCTGCGGCGCCGCGGGTCATCGTTGGAAAGTCACTCCAATGTTTGCAACAGGCTGCCCGAACGAGCGGCCATAGAGCGTGCAAATCACGAATTTCCTTGGCTGAAAAAGGCTTCACTGATCGCATAAGCGAGACCACAACCATCCCAGTGCTTGGGATATCGATAAAGTAGCCAATCTCCTCTGCTAACCCAGTCCTTTTGTAATAGCTGCGATAGTATTCGCCCTGATAGAACCTGTCTGGTGCGATATCGCGCATGCGGTACAGACTCGGTGTTATCGGTTTTGTCGCGGCCAAAAAAAACGGATCAAGTACGTAGGGCCCTGCTTGGTAATCCTCAACAAAAATACGCCGTTTGCTTTTGGGAAAATCGTCGTGAAGGTCTATAGGTGCTTCGGTTCCGACATGGCCAAACACCACTGTAAAATCGAATGGTGCGACCTGCCGCAAGCCATCTGCCAAAGCACATGGAAATTCTTGGGTTCCGATCTTCTCCACGACCCTGCCGGCCTCTTCCATCCAATCGTACACACGCTGCTCCAGATTTTCGAAAAGCAGCTCTATACCCCAATTGTGGTATATACAGCTAATCGGAGCTATTGTTACTTTTTCCCTGTTTGAGTGGTATGCCAGTAAATGCCAAAAAATCAAGCAAAAGGAAAAAGGCAGTATATGAGCTTTGACATGAGCGTCACCATGCAGACGATTGCGGAACTCCGCGGAGTGACTAAGACCTTCGGGAATGTGGTCGCTGCCAAAGACCTGAATCTTTCCATTGGGAAAGGAGAGTTCCTGTCGTTCTTAGGCCCATCTGGTTGCGGCAAAACCACTGCACTTAGGATGCTGGCGGGTTTCGAGAAACCAACCGAAGGTCAGGTGTTGCTCGATGGCGAAGTCGTCAACGACTTGGATGCGCACCATCGCCCAGTCAACATGGTGTTTCAGCACTACGCTCTTTTTCCTCACCTGAGCGTGTTCGACAACATCGCGTACGGCCTGCGCCAACAACGACCACGCGTAGACAAACAAACAATCGTGACAAAGGTTAAGCAGGCGCTGGAAACTGTCCGTCTTGGTGGGTTTGGCCCACGTCGCATCTGGGAGATGTCTGGTGGTCAGCAGCAACGCGTAGCTTTGGCGCGTGCGATCGTAAATGAGCCCAAGCTTTTGCTGCTCGATGAACCAATGGCTGCTCTGGATCGAAAGCTTCGAAAAGAAATGCAGTTTGAACTGCAGAACCTGCAACGACAACTGGGAATAACTTTTGTCCTCGTCACGCACGACCAAGAAGAAGCGCTTTCAATGTCCGACCGAATTTGTGTGATGGAAGGCGGCAGTATTGTGCAGGTAGGCAGCCCACGCGAACTCTATGACATGCCCCGCAGCCGTTACGTAGCTGGATTTGTAGGCACCTCGAATTTCTTTGATGCAACTGTAACTGACGCAGTAGCCGACCAAATCACTGTGCGTTTAGCGAGTGGCCAAAAGGTGCACGGAACTCCGGAGATTCCAATAGATGCAGGGCAGGAAGTGTGCGTCAGTATCCGTCCTGAACAGATCACGCTGACCCGCGCGCTGCCCGCAGCTGAAATTGCTCTGCCAGTTACCATTCAAAATCGGATCTTCCTTGGGGAGCACACAGAATACCTTGCGCGCAACGAAGCACTGGGTGATTTCCACGTACTTGTGCCAAGGCAAGCGGAATTGAACGAGGGGACGTTCAATGCAGGAGAACAGGCCTTTGTTTCATGGGGCGAAGGCGCACTGCTGATCCTGGAAAATTAACAAATCCCGCAGTCCAACAACAGAGAGGTTCACAATGACCAAGGATAATGGGACTATTTCCAAGCAAAAGTTCATGGAAGAGCTTCGCCGGTACCAAAAGGGTTCGGTCACACGGCGACATTTTTTGGGCGTGACAGGTCTTGGGATGGCAACGGCCGTTCTGGGCACGGCTATGCCTGGGTTGCGTCCACGCCCGGCATTTGCTGCCGGAGACATTGGCGACCGAGTGATCCTCGCCACGTGGCCGAACTACCATGACGAGATGAACTTCGAAGCCTTCACGGAAGCCACTGGCGCGCACGTTCAGGTCAATGTTTTTGGCTCGAACGAAGAGATGTTGGCAAAACTGCAAGCCGGAGGGTCTGGCTGGGACGTGTTCGTTCCAACCAATTACACGATCACTACGTATGTGGGCGAAGATCTGATCATCCCGCTCGATACGTCCAAACTGCCAAACTACGACGCAGGTTCATTCGAACAGCGCTTTTCAGATGCCGGCTCTGTCGATGGCCAGCTTTACGCGGTGCCGAAAAACTGGGGCACGACCGGCTTTGCAGTGAATACTAGTAAGCTTGACGGCGCTCCGACTCCAACCACATGGAAAGAGTTCTGGGACCTTACTATGGAAGGTTACTCAGGTCGGACAATGGTGCATGATTACCAACTCACCACCATCGGTAATGCCCTGAAATACTTCGGCTACTCCTTCAACTCGGTCGATGAGAAGGAACTGGCGGATGCCGAGAAATTGTTGCTGGATGCTAAACCGCATCTGTTTGCAATCTCGTCGGATTATCAGCCACCGATGCGTAACGGTGACGCGTGGATGACGATGTGCTGGACAGGTGACGGCAAGCAGATGAATGTCGACATGCCTGAAATCGCCTACGTTCTGGGAGCCGAGGGCGGTGAACTCTGGTCCGACTACTACGCTATTCCTAAGGGCGCACCTCATATGGATGCCGCTTATGCCTTGATCGACTTCCTGCTGAACCCGGAAGTTAATGCGAAAGAAGTTCTCGCTCATGGCTATCCATCGGCTGATGCTCGCACCAATGCGTTGCTGCCGAAGGAATTGCTGGAAGATCCGATCCTTTATCCGGCAGCTGACCTTCTGAATGCGCTCGAGTTTGGCGCGGCGGCTACGCTAACCGATCCAAACCGTGCCGAGTTGCTCGCCCGCTTCAAGTCGGCCTAAGCGGCAAGGCCGCAATATCGGAAAAGACGAGGACAATATGACCGAACGAGGCAGAAAAGCACTGTTGCTGGCACCGGCAGGAATATGGCTTTTGGTAATGCTTGCACTTCCACTACTGGTCGTCTTCGTCTTTTCCTTTGGCGAACGGGGTGCCGCCGGAGGCTATGTTCCAGCGTTCACTTTGGAACAATATGCCAACCTTCCTGCGCGATGGACGGCGTTTAAGAACACCTTGATCCTTGCACCTCTGGGGACTATCGCTGCGTTGGTAATTGCCTACCCGCTCGCCTACTTTCTTGCGGTGCGTTGTTCACCAAAGTGGAAAACTTCGCTGTTGATCCTGGTGATCGTGCCGTTCTGGACATCGATCCTGATCCGGTCATACGCATGGATTTTCATCCTTGGGGGGCGTGGCTTGCCCGCTTTACTGGAGTCGATCGGCATCGATGATGTCCGCCTGATAAATACGCCGTTCGCTGTGCTTGTGGGGATTGTCTATGGGTATCTACCTTTGATGGTTTTCCCAATTTTTGTAAGCTTGGACAAACTGGATAAACGCCTTCTGGAAGCCTCAGCGGATCTCGGCTCTACTCCGTGGCGTACGTTCCGTCAGGTAACACTTCCTCTGTCGGTACCAGGTATCGCAACTGGCTGCATGCTGGTCTTCATCCTACTCATGGGCGAATTTCTGATCCCAGCGATCTTAGGTGGCGGAAAAGTGTTTTTCGTCGGAAATGCGCTGGTGGACCTGTTCTTGCAGTCTCGAAACTGGGCGTACGGATCGGCGGTCGCAATGACGCTGGTTGTCGTAATGCTTGTCACTGTCTCAATTTACATGAAATTCATCTCGCGCCTGGGTGGCCAGCGCGAAGATGTCTCGCTGATGTGAGGGTCCGATGCGCTTATACGCGATTTGCGTCTACCTTTTTCTCTATATTCCAATCGGCATCATCGCGCTTTTCAGCTTCAATGCCGGACGACACGCAAGCCAGTTCATGGGGTTCTCGACCCAATGGTATGGCAAAGCGCTCAACAACCCATTTGTTATGGACGCGCTCGAGACCAGTCTGCTTGCGGCATTCATAACTGCTTGCCTCGCATCCACACTCGGAACCATGGCGGCCATCGCTTTACAAGGGGTTAAGGGATGGCTCCGAACTTTGTTCGATGCGATGATTTATATTGCGATAATGATACCAGGTATCGTCATCGGTATCGCGACACTCATTGCCTTGGTCACCGTATTCGGCTGGCTAAACCCGCTTCTTGCGAGCCTATGGCCCGATGGAGCAAATCCCCCGCAACTTTCCATGGGGATGCCCACGCTCGTCGCCGCACACACCATGTTCACAATGGCGCTGGTCATAATCATCGTACGTGCAAGGCTATCGGGTATGGACCGTGCCCTCATGGAAGCTTCGGCTGACCTCTTTGCGACGCCCTGGGGCACCTTTCGGCAGGTGACCCTGCCGTTGATAGCACCGGCAATTTTGGCGGGCTTCCTGCTCAGCTTCACTTTCTCATTTGATGATTTCATCATAGCGTTCTTCGTAGCTGGCTCAGAAACAACCCTGCCTATCTACATATTCTCATCCATCCGGCGCGGCGTAACGCCCGAGATCAATGCCATCGGCACTATGGTTATGGGCGCGTCGCTCTTGTTGCTCGTTGCAGCGCAACTGCTTTTGCGCCGAGGCGCCTCAAAATCGAATAGTTAAATAAAGGAGCCAAGTGAAATGCGGCTTGCAGGTAAAGTCGCGCTCGTGACGGGCGCGGGATCAGGAATTGGTCGGGCGGGTTCAATGGCAATGGCACAAGAGGGTGCGCATGTTGTGGTAACGGATCGCGATGCAACACTTGCTGAAGCCACTGTGGCCGCGATCGTTGCGCAGGGGGATCAAGCATCTGCCATACAGCTTGATGTGACCGATGACGATGCCCTTACCAAAGCCATAGACGAAGCAGTAAAAAACTTCGGTCGGCTTGACGTGTTGCACTCTCATGCTGGGTTGCAGATCGAAGGAACGCTGGAAGAAGTGGAACCAGATGGAATGGATGCTTCTTGGGCATTGAATGTCCGCGCTCACTTCATTGCCGCGCGCGCAGCCGTCCCCCATATGAAATCACAAGGTGGAGGCAGCGTGATCGTCACGGCCTCCAATTCTGGGGTTCAATACGACCGGGGTATGATCGCCTATGCGACTACAAAGCACGCAGCTGTTGCGATGGTCCGGCAGATGGCAGCCGACTACGCTGTCCATGCAATCCGTTTCAATGCCCTTTGTCCAGGATTTGTAGACACCCCTTTCAATGCAGGCTTCGAAAAGCAGATGGGTGGCCGTGCCAAACTGGAAAGCTACATCGAGCAGGCGATCCCTATGAGTCGGTGGGCGACAGTTGAAGAGATTGGCCATGGGATCGTCTATTTAGCTTCAGATGAATCCGCTTTTATGACGGGGCAAGCCTTGGTTATCGATGGCGGTGAATGCATTTAGTGATGGGTTAGACCGCTCAAGAGAATATCTATCGCCGCACTTCATTTTTGGCGAGCACATTTCAGTCCGCTTTGGGCTCGAAGCCGCCGTTCCGCATATCTCAACCAATGTCTACTTTGCGGACATTTCCGCCGGTCGCAGATGCGGCAAAATCGGCCTCCGCGCGACGGCCGAATTTCGTAGCTGATCGCCGCACCACAGCGCGATTTCCGGAAAGCGGCCGTTCAAAATAGTCAAAATGGCCGAAATCCAAACCGGACCTTCTCCGCGTCGATTTCGAGCGTCTCATATGCGGATGGGGTGGATGGCGTCTGCAGCCAACCGTCGCGCTTTGCGGCAAACTGCAGAAGACATCTTCTGCAAGGAAAGGAGCCCCACCATGGAAGTCACGACGATAGGATTGGATCTCGGTAAAGACGTCTTTCAGGTCCACGGGATCGCTGATGACGGTACGGTTGTCTTCAATCGTTCGATCCGCCGCAGACAATTGCTGAAGTTCTTTGAGACCCTGCCGAGCTGCCTCGTCGGAATTGAGGCGTGTGGGTCGGCACATCACTGGGCGCGTGAGCTGACTGAAATCGGCCATGACGTGCGCCTCATGCCGGCGACTTACGTAAAGCCCTACGTGAAGCGTGGAAAGACGGATGCGGTTGATGCCGAGGCAATCTGCGAGGCCGTCACGCGACCGACCATGCGGTTCGTCGCTGTGAAATCGAAGGAACAACAAGCCCTTCTTACAATGCATCGCGTGCGCCAGCTTGTCGTGCGCCAGAAAACCCAGATGCTGAACGTGATCCGGGGTCTTCTTCGAGAGTTTGGTCATGTAATCGGGAACGGGCCGGTGGCGGCGATGCGCTTCGTCAAAGGGTTCAAAACCAACGATTGCCCGGACATGCCAGACGTTGCGAAGAGCATGCTCAAAACCCTCTGCGAGCAGGTTGTTGCACTCGACGAGCGCGTGGTGTTCTACGACAAACTGATCGAGTATCATTCGCGGATCGATGAACGGGCCAAGCGGATCAGAACCGTCCCTGGTGTTGGTCCAATCACCGCCTCTGCCATCGTCGCCACCATCGGCGACGGCAAACAGTTCAAGAACGGGCGCGAGTTTGCTGCTTGGCTTGGTCTCACCCCATTGAACAGATCGAGTGGTGGCAAGGAACGCCTCGGCCGGATTAGCAAGAAGGGTGACCGTTACATAAGAAGGCTTCTGGTGATCGGTATGACCTCACAAGTACAGCGCGCCCGCGGCTATCCAGAACGCGTGCATCCTTGGATCATGCAACTCCTCGAGCGCAAACCCGTCCGACTTGCCACGATCGCGATGGCAAACAAAGCCGCACGGATCATCTGGGCGATCCTCACCAAAGAAACATACTACCGGCAATCAGCGGCATAACCGGAGGCACTGAACAAAAAAGAATTGCAAGACGAATGCCATGATGGCACGTGCGGTCATCCGAGAACCCGGAAAACCCGAGCTTCGTCCTGAACTCTCAGGTTCGCTTTGCCGATTGGGACCAGGTTCACGGAACCCATCAAGGCCAGCGGCTCAAGCAAATGCCGCAATCAAAGGCCGGACACAGGACTGTACTGACCAGCCGCGCAATCAGAGCATTTTGTCCTTGCAAAGCAGACGCCATCCACACAGGACTTAGCAGCCTGATGCAGATGCGGCGAACTTCGCGATCGAACTCGCATCCCGTCGCGGAGAACACCTCGACGCCGTCGCCCGGGAGCTCAACGAGCGGCCGAGAATAACCTTGAATTACTTCTCACTCGCGGAGAAGTTCGAGGAGCGTGTTGCGGCCATCGGTTGAACCGGCAGCGCAAACCGGACATTCACGACCATGCATTGCTAACTCCGAAATATACAACAAAACTGCCAGTTGCAGAGATTGCATCGATTTTGGCAACCCACCAATTAATGCCGTCGGCTAATTTATTAACGTCGCACTACAACTTCTCCAAACTGATCCAACGAGGACCTCATCTTCCAAGTTTTCTTTTGGCTCAAGGGAGCAGGGAACGAGTCACTGATTTCGCCGATATTCGTTCGGTGTGACACCAGTCCACCTTTTGAACGCTCTGGAAAAACTTGTTGCACCGGAGAAACCAAGCAACTCGGCGATCTCCTCGTTCGGTGCGGATCTATCGCTGTCAATGATTTCTAGGGCCCTCTCTCTACGCCCCTTGTCGCGGATCTCTTGGAACGAGGTGCCCAATTCAGACATCGTGCGCTGTAGGCTCTTTGGATGGACGCCGAGGTTACGCGCGAGTTCCTCGAGGCCGAAGGTTCGCTCACCAATCTTTTGGAAGCAGACCTTTTCGACCCATTTCAGGATCGCATCGCGCGGGGAAGTATCGCGGAACTCTCCACGCGAGGTGGGCGGGATTTTCCAGTTCAGGGCTAGTGGCCGTTGCAGCCACTCAGAGGGAAACCCGATCTGAACACTGTTGCACTTTCGTTTCAAGAAAGAAGACTTCGGAAGCAGATCCAGCGGAATACCTGCGTTTTCCTGCGCCGTAACTGTTATGCGAGACGGATTGAAATCGTCTTCGGTCACTAACCGCAGGAGGGTCAACCACAGGCTCGCAGTGGCGGCATCTGCCTGAACGACGGGTGCTGCCGGTAAGAAAGTCCTCTCAGCTCGGATCACGGTGACATTTGCATTGATTTGGAGGGAGTATCGAACGTTGTTGATCTGCCGGTCGAGTTCGAGAATAGCCAGCGGTAGGAACTCTGCGAGGGTGTGGGATATCGCATAGCTCTCCCGGACAAAGACGGGGCCCGCCTCGACGAATGTCTCAGCTGCGCGCGCCGAGAAATACGGGTCGTTGAGCACATCGGCCATTTTCTCGACGGCCTTGTAGAGTGCATTGCCGGTGATCATCGCAGCCGGGTCGGTGAGATCGACCTGGTCAAGCCCAGCCGCCTTGAGAACAGGGCCAGCCTTGCCGCCGCGCTTCTCGAACAGATCAAGGAAGGGGCGAAGCTGCAGAGCGCGGTTGAACGCGATTCGCTCAGAGACCATTTGTCTGTCGTCCGTTGTTAGTTCTACACGACGATGTACATGCCGTTCACTACGAATACTCCCAGAACGCACTTTCAAGGACAAGTTTCTACACTACCTGTCGCGTGAGGGCATACAGTTTTGTTTTGATTAGCGTTTAGTATCCTTTTTGCGAAAGACCACGATTCGAGAAGGTGGTCGAAGGTAAAGGTACATCGCCTATGAAACCAGAAAGAACTTTGTCCGCAATCGGCACCTTGGCGGTTTTGGTCGCGACCGCAACGACAGCGTTTGCCAACGATATCGTGATCTTAAATGGGCGCGTGATCGACCCGGAGACGGGCCTCGATGCGATCCGCAACGTTGGCGTGGAGGACGGCCGTATCTCGGCGATCAGCGAGTTCTCGCTTGAAGGTGACACGGTGATCGATGCTAAGGGGCACGTCGTCTCGCCGGGGTTCATCGACCTGCACGCTCACGGGCAGAGTATTGGTGACTATCGGATGCAGGCGATGCAGGGGGTGACAACGGCGCTAGAGCTAGAATCTGGCGTTTTGCCCATCGCCGACTGGTATGACAGTCAGGCTGCCAAGAACCTGCCAATCAATTACGGTGCGGCGGCGGGCTGGACCTATGGCCGGATCGCCACCTTCGACAACACCGACCCGCTGGCAACCGTTGAGTTCTTCCAAGCGGCCCAGGCCGAAAACGACTGGAAGATGGACATCGCCGACCAAGATCAGTCCGAGCGGATTCTGTCGCTGGTCGAACAGGGACTCAAGGAGGGGGGCCTTGGTATTGGGGTAAACGCGGGCTACGCGCCGGGATACGGGCAAAAGGAGTATTTTGCGCTGGCCGAACTGGCCAACGAATACGGCGTGGCGACCTTCACCCATGTTCGTTACGCCAGCAACATCGAGCCGCAGAGTTCATTCGAGGCGCTCAAGGAATTGATCTCGAACGCCGCCATCACCGGCGCGCACATGCACATCTGCCATATCAACAGCACGTCGATGGCTGATATCGAGGCCACACTCGCCCTTGTCGAAGAGGCGATGGACAAGGGTATCAACATCACCGTGGAAGCCTATCCCTACGGCGCGGCGAGCACCGTCGTCGGCGCGGCCATGTTTACTGGGCCCGACTGGCGGGACCGGATGCAATCGACAGCCGAGAATTTTCAGCTCGGCCAGGATCGCATGACCGAAGACCAACTCGACGACTATCAGGAGAACAAGCCGGGCACTTTCATCACCTGGCACTTCCTCGATGAGAGCAAGGCAGAAGATTTGGCTAAGCTCGACCTGTCGGTGACTCATCCTGCGACGCTGATCGCCTCGGACGCAACTTTCTGGTCGTACTTCGACGACAAGGGGAACATTCAGACTTACACCGGCGATGAATGGCCACTTCCTGACAACGTGTTCGCCCATCCGCGATCTGCCGGAACCTTTTCGAAGGTCCTGCGCAGCTATGTACGCGAGCGTGGTGTGCTTTCGATGAGCGAGGCGATCCGCAAGATGTCGCTGATGCCAGCGCAGACGCTGGAAGACTTCGTGCCGCAGATGCGCCGCAAGGGACGTCTGCAGGTGGGCATGGATGCCGACATCGTGGTGTTCGACCCTGAGACGGTCTCTGACAGGGCCAACTACGAGAACGCGAACCAGCCTGCCGTGGGCGTGCAGACCGTGCTGGTAAACGGCGGATTCGTTGTCCAGGATGGCGCGCTTGTCCTCGACGCGCCGCATGGCCAGCCGATCCGCAGGACGCAGACGCAGTAAACACCGGGCCTCCAACAAAATTTGAAAGGAGCACCTTGCTCATGAAGCCGCTCTCGACCCTCGCGATAACCACGCTCGCATCTGCGTTCTTCTGTGTCGGCATCGCTCAGGCGCAGGATTACGATCTCGTCATCTCGAACGGCCGGGTCATGGATCCGGAGACGCTATACGACAGCATCGCAAATGTCGGCATTTCGGACGGCCGTATCGTGGCGATCTCCAAGGAGGCGCTGAGCGGTGCCGAGGAAATCGATGCAACAGGTCACATCGTGGCGCCTGGATTCATTGACACCCATTTCCACTGGCAACAACCGATGGGCTATGCGCTTGGCCTGCGTGACGGACTGACTTCGAGCATGGACCTCGAGGAGGGCTGCGCAGGAACATTCATCGCGCGGTGGTATGAGGAACGCGAAGGCAAGAACCAGGCGAATTTCGGGTGCGCCTCCAGCCACGAACAAGCCCGCGCCATCGTGCTCGACGGTTTCGACGACGAGGAAACCCTTCTGCTGGGGCCGGCGGCGGCGCTTACCTCCCGCAAGGGATCGGGTTGGAGTTTGGACAAGGCGGATTACGACACTGGTAACAAGATTCTGCAGATCATCGACGAAGGCCTTCAGGCTGGCGCGCTCGGTATCGGATCGACATTGGGATACATGCGCGATGGTGTCACCACGCGTGAGTTGTTCGAGGTGCAGAAGATTGGCGCGCGATATGGTCGCCAGACTGCCGTTCATACGCGTTTCACACCCGATGGCGACGTGTTGGAAAACGTCGGTGCGCAAGAAGTCATTGCCAATGCATTGGCTCTGAACGCGCCCGCAATACTGCAGCACTTCAACAATCCCGGCTGGCGACTCACGCATGAACTCATCGCGCGGCTTCAGGAGAACGGACATAATATCTGGGGAGAGATCTACCCCTATTCCGCCGGATCGACCACGGTGAACGCAGTCTTCCTCAAACCCGAAAACTGGGTTGAAAGACAGGGGCATCGCTACGAAGACACGATGCAGGATCCGATTACAGGTGATTTCTATACGCAGGAAAAATACGATCAGGTCCTGAAGGATAATCCGACCCAAGAAATTCTGTTGTTCAAGACTCCGCCAGAGGACTCAGTCAAATGGTTGACTCTCAGGGGGACAACAATGGCCAGCGATGCGATGTTCGCGGAGCCTCTTATGGCGCCTTGGAATACTCCATTTGAGAAGTTGGGAAACATGCATCCGCGCGGCGCCGGGGCGCGCGCTGCAACACTGCGCCTTGGGCGCGAAAACGACATCCCGATGATGCAGCTTTTGTCGATCCTCAGCTACAACGCGGCGCACCATCTGGGCCGTACGGGGCTGAAGGCCATGCAGGAGCGGGGCCGGGTTCAGGAGGGCATGATCGCCGATATCGTGGTGTTCGACCCCGAAACCGTTGCCGACAATGCGACCTATGATCAGGGATCAATCCCCTCGACCGGGTTCAAGGCGGTTATTGTGCATGGCGAGGTGACCGTGCGTGACGACGAACTGCTGGAGGTCTTTGCCGGCCAGCCGATCCGCTTCGAGCCGGAAGACAAACCGCGGTTCGAGTCGGTGTCGGAAGACGCTTGGAACCGGGAGTTTTCCACCGGCATGCCGGATGTGGCGCCGGGCGTTCCTCCGCAGGGAGGGAATTGAGCGATGCAGACATTGGCAGCCAAGCTGCGCACGCGACTGCTGCGGAGCCTCATCGCCGTCTTTCTGACAGCCACAGGCGCGTTCGCCGAGCAGGTCGCAATCTCGTTTCGCGACTTGCCGGACCCGGTTGCGCTGCAGTTCGACGACCCTTTTCGCGACATGGGGTTCGAGATGATGGGGGAACTTCGAACTTTTGTCCGTCTTGAGCAGCGGCTTGCGAACGGGGAGGTTCCGGAGGAGGCGCGACCGCGGCTCGAGGCGCGGCTTGAGACGGCACGCGGCGCGCTAAGGCTTGCCGGCCATGACATTGAGGGACTTTTGGCACAGCGATGGGTTGTAGCCAAGGCCCGCAAGCGTGCGTTCTTTTCAACCAATCCAAACCTCCACCAGGCGACGGTAACCATCACCGGATTTCTCATTCCAGCTAGCACAAACGAGGACGGTTTCACCGTCGGCTATCTTGTTCCGGAGGTGGGCATGTGTAGCCACATGCCTCCGCCACCTCCAAATCAGCTGATCCGGGTGACGTTCGACGCAGGCTCTCCCGCTAGGTCGCTCTACACCCCGGTGACAGTGACGGGGCTGCTTGCGCCTCAGGAGAGCAACGAAACCATCTTCGTCCTCGACGGCGAAGCGCGGATGGCGAGTATGTGGAACCTCGAAGCAACCCAAGTCACGCTGGCGGTGAATACGCCTCGAACCCCTTTGCGCACCGCGTCGCAGATCAGGAACGTCTCCCACTCCACGCCCACCGGGGAAGATCAACAAACCGGCAATAATTGAGGCTTCGAATTGATGATTTGGCTCTCAACCCCAATCAGGATGCTTGGTCATTACAAGTGCGCGCAGGACGCGTCACATAGCCTCAAAGAAACAGACGAGCGCACGCCACATCGGTTTGTACTTAGCATTTGTTTCGTGGTGTCAATTTTCCTCCTGGCTGCTGCTGGTTCGACCCATGCGAAAGATCGACCGACCACAGTCATCACATGGAACGACCTGGGTATGAGCCTCGAGGCCCAGAAAGACGATAAAGCGGATGATGGAACGTATGCGGGTCAGTCATCCTTGAGCGGCCCGCAAACGGTTCTGCCGCCGGACGACCTCTTCGATCCGCTTTCGTCTGACGGCATCGCGGTCCAAGACTGGGACGAAACGGCGTTTGAGGTCGCATCGGGCTTGCTGGAATCTCAGGTATCCATTGACGGGTATGTCTTGCCGCTGCGCCGGGAAAAAGGGCGCGTCGTTGAGTTTCTTCTGGTGCCGTGGATAGGAGCATGCATACACGCCCCTGCGCCTCCACCGAACCAGATCATTCATGTCGATTATCCCGAGGGGGTCGATTCCATTGGTATGTTCACGCCGGTACGGCTTGCGGGGCGCCTGACGCATTGGCCGGCAAGTCACACTCTGTTCCTTGTAGACGGTTCGCGCAGCATTCCGACGTCGTACGCGATGGAGCAGGTTGTGGTTGGCGGGACGCCAGGGGAAATCGTTGCAGCCGACTCGGCGTTCGGGGACCTTTCTTATTTGGCGCGCGCGCAGGCCAAGATCACCAATATCTTCACCACAGCGATGTCGGACATGGAGCAAGGCCGGTCTGCCGGCGGAGTCGGGCTCGCGCTGTTGATCGCGTTCGCCTACGGTACGCTGCACACGCTTGGCCCGGGACACGGCAAGGCCGTCGTCGTCTCCTACTTCATCGGAACCGGTGGCAGTCTCAGACGTGGCGTCGTCATGGGCGGCCGGATCGCCGTTATGCACGTGCTGTCGGCGGTAGTCGTCGTCTTCCTGCTCGACTTCGCCGTACGACAAGCGACGGGAGCGGCGCCCTCGGATTACAGGTTGATCCGGCTCGGAAGCTACGCGCTGATCATGGCAATAGGTGCGGTGATGTTGTGGCATGCCATCGCGAACATACGAGCAGCTCATGACGATCACCACGGCGGCCACGCCCACGCCGGATGTGCGGCCTGCTCCGCTGCAAACACCGAATCGCAAGGCGGCGGCTGGATTGCAGCCGCGGTAGGTGTGGTGCCTTGCACCGGCGCGCTTATCGTCATGCTGTTTGGCCTCGCGAACGACCTTGTGGTTCCCGCGGTCATGATGGTGATCGCGATTTCGGCGGGTATGGCGCTCGCCATGTCGGCCCTCGGCATAGCGGCGATCCTGGGTCGCAACTGGGCCGAGGCGCGCCTCGGGAGCACCCCCCAGAGACGCCTGAGATTTGAAGCCCGTTCACGGCTCGCAGGCGCGGCCTGCGTGCTAGCTATCGGGAGCACCTTATTCGCCATGACCTTGGCTCAGCCGCCAGGCGCGGATCGACCGCAGCAAACATCGGTCCTCGGGACGAGCTAAGCGAG
The DNA here is from genome assembly GCF_059613365.1 of Ruegeria sp. BHSA163. NCBI lineage: Bacteria > Pseudomonadati > Pseudomonadota > Alphaproteobacteria > Rhodobacterales > Roseobacteraceae > Ruegeria > Ruegeria sp. BHSA163. The sequence continues at coordinate 52,331 of NZ_JBXWSJ010000016.1, read as the reverse complement.
CTCATAACATATAGTTGGCCTGCGAGGCGTTTGTCCCCTCAATTACCTGCAATTGGAGTTGATAAACTATGTCACAGGCACCTGATGAGCAGAGCATGCAAGGCGCATTTGACCCTCATTGCGTCTGTGTCGCGATGCGGCGTTATGTTTGGTGCCGATGGTTGCGATATACCCTGACGGTCGTCTGCGCGCTACTCGCCACCATATTTCCCGCGGAAGTCCGACCTGAAGGCCTAAGCCGTGATGGGTTTTCATCTCCAAAAAGCGTTCTCGGAACGCTGGCAGCCACGTCCGATCAGCAGGATCTGGGGGGGGTGCAGGCGTACCGGGACTGGAAAAATGGGTTTGAGAACCGCGTGGGGCTGACATTCGGTCTCGAGGAGATGGCCCAGTATCTCGGTACCGACTCAGACCTGACGCCGTCCGATGCGGCAAGCAACGTGTTTCGGTTATTCGGCACTTGGACAGCGTCCGGACGCGGCACTCCCTACGCTGGCGCTTTGGTCTTCAAGATCGAGAATCGGAGCGCCTTCGGAAGCCATCTCTCGCCCCAGGCGCTCGGGCCATCCCTAGGATATGCGGGGCTTTTTTCGTCGACCTTTAGCGATGCGGGGTGGTTGTTGACCAACCTCTACTGGCGTCAAGTGTTTGCCGATGGTCGGGGCAGCTTCGTCATCGGTCAGGTTGATGTCACCGACTACATTGACATCAACAACCTCGCCAACCCATGGACTGCCTTCACAAACCTCGCCTTTGAGCAACTACCAACTGTTCCAGCGCCCTCTCAGGGATTGGGAGCCGCGCTGCAGTGGAGACTAAGCGACAGTTGGGCGATCCTCGCTGGCTTTGCAGATGCCAACGCAGACCCGGCAGACCCGGTCGGTAGCGCCAGAACTCTTTTCGACACCGGCGAGACCTTCAAACACTTCGGCATAGGTTGGGCGCCTGATTGGGACAATCGATACGACCAGTCAGTTCAGCTGACTTTCTGGCAGATTGATCAGAGAATGCAGGCTGGTGTGCCCGGCGGTTACGGCGTTTCTTTTCTGGCGAGCGGTCGCCAGGACGCGTGGAGGCCGTTCTTCCGTGCAGGCTATGCCAAAGATGGCGGAACGCTTCTCGACCGATCGATCAGCGTTGGAACCGGGTACGACGCCCGCGACGGCAAGGATCTTGCTGGAGTCGGGGTGAACTGGGGACGGGCACCTGGTAACTCACGAAACCAGTTCACAATGGAGGCATTCTACCGGTGGGACGTGACGGATTTCTTCCAGATCACACCAAGTGTGCAGCTTGTTACCAACCCTGCGAACGACCCCACGACCGAAAACATGGTGGTTCTCGGGTTGCGCGTGCGTGCCCACTTCTGATTCGCAAAACGAGACAGGGATGCCGCGCCCAAAACGGAGGGAGCCGGATATATGGCTGTACCGATGACACTTGATGCAGCCGCAGTTCGAGGCTGTTCTTACTACAGGGCATTTTGCTCGTTCTCGCCTGCGTTCTCGCTCTCATTTACCCTCTGACGACCAACGTCGCGCTTGCGGTATTTCTCGGGTGGAAGCTGCTCTTCAGCAGCATCGTTCAAGCCGTTACACTGATAGGTAGAAGCAAGACTCCGGATTTCTGGCTGCAACTGATTTCGGCCGCGATGTCGGCGATCGTGGGCTTTGTCCTCCTGCGCAATCCTGCTTGCCGCGATTGTCGGAAACGCTATGTCAGGACAACGCCGGAAGCCTCCTCCAATCACAGGGCCATAACTGAAGTTCGGTCCAAATTCGGGTGATGTGAGCACAAGGACGAATGGCAGTTTCGTCCGCGATCTATTGGTTCGAGTAACAAATTTCGTCGCGCTCTGATCGAATGGCCGGTTTTCTTGCCGCGTTGCGACAACCAAAGCTCAGCAACCGCAGAATAATCCGCGCTGCGTGCGCACGCAGCAGGATTTGGACACTTCTCCTATGGGCTCGGTGCAGTCACCTGACTGATTTACTCAGATGACCGGTTAGCGGCTTTGAGCGGACGTTCAACCCAGAAAACTCGGACTTTCGACCAGGAACGACCGCTCTCACCGAAAGCGGTCATTTAACGCCGCCAAATTGGGCAGTTTTGAACCGGTCATTTGTTGTACCGGTTTCGGATGTCTCACATGCGGACAAAACTGCCGCTGAACAATAGCAGAGCTTGACCGCATTCAGACCTGCACGGCGGGGATTTTACCGAACTCGTAACTTGTCCCATGCATACAGAGTTTGGTCCGATCACCCGCTTATTACCCTTCCGGTCATTCCTTTGAAGCGGGAGCAATGTTTGATTCCCTGTCGCGGCCAACTGACGAATAGTAGCGCTTGAGAGAGGGCATCGACCTGATCGTCGAATTTACCGTGTGGGAACTCCAAAACCTCTTTCAGGAATAACTCGCGATAATGCGTGGCCACCGGCAAGCGCAACTCACCGCGTTCGATTTTTGGTGACTGAATGGCCATCCGCTCGAGCTTTGCTGGTCCAGGATGGTGTGCATGAAGGCCTTGCCAGTTATCACGCCTCAGATGATCATAGAGGCCGCGCCCGACTCCGGCGGCCTCAACCACCAGAAGGTCTGGCTTCCATTTTTTCCGGAGCTGCGACGCAGCTCTCAGCAGATCGGGTTGAAGATACTGCTCACGGTGAACGTCGAGAAGGTCGATGTAGTTGCCGATGAGACCAAATGTCAGACATACAGAATAGTCGTTTGATTCTCCCGGGACTGCAGCCGGATCCCAGCTTTGGATTATGGCTTCGTAATCTTTAGGGCGCAGATCGGCTGGAATGCGACCGAACCATTCGGGTTTGATAATCGAGCCATCGCTAAGTGTCGGAGCCTGCTGATACTGCGCCTCAAAGGCTTGACCACCCATGCTGCGGCGCATCCGTTCAAGTTCTTCCTGGCCCATGTGGTCGGGCAATAGGACATCACCGGGAGTGCGCGCCCACGTTTCAGTCTCCGTGAGCCGAATCTCGCGCTCGCGTGTTTCAACGGCGGGAAGTTCCAGCACTTCCCAGTCTCCAGTGGCCATCAAGCGCCCGGGTAGATCATCTAGATGCAAGCGCTGTGCGACCACAACGATGGCGCCTTCTTTTGGTGCATTTAGGCGTGTGGCCGCTGTGGTATTAAACCAATCCCAAGTAGCCTCACGCTTGGCCTCAGACCACGCCTCATCAGCCTTTATCGGATCGTCGATGATCAGGATGTCAGCGCCTTTCCCAGTGAGCGCGCCTCCGACCGATGTGCTCAGCCGAAAGCCTGCCTTCGTCGTTTTCACCTCTTCGACAGATGCGCGTCCCGGATCGATCTCAACTTCAGAAAAGATCGCTCGGTACCAGTCAGTTTGCATAAGGTCTCGGCTTTGGCGGCTGAACGTCTCCGCCAGGCTGGACCCATAGCTGATGGTAACGATCCTCTTTGTAGGATCCCTCCCCAGGCCCCAGGCGGGGAAGGCCACAGACGCGCAATGCGACTTGAGGTGTCGTGGTGGCATAAGGATCAAGAGCCGCTGCAGCTCACCGGCAAAGACGCGCTCGAGTTGATAGCAGATCGCTCGAACGTGATTACCGTAATGGTAAGTCGAACCCGGGTTCAGCATGTAGAAGGTCCGTTCGACGAAGGAGTAGAGATGATAGTGGTAGAGCGAGGCGAAGAGTTCAGAAGTTGTCATTTGGGTCACTGTCAGGGTCCTCCGGTGTCTGTTCAGTTGCAGGGGCGTATCCTTCCAAGTCCGCTCTCACCTCTTCCAAGATTTCTAACCAGGTGAGACGGTTGTTGAGGACCGCCAGGTCTTCGGGTCCTAATCTCTGGGGCGGTGGAGACTGAGAGGCGGTGACTTCGGATCCGAGCTGTTCGGTTACGAACTTCACAGCAGCCATGTCGCCCTTCATTGCTTTCATGAAGACCGCCACCAGCATCGCCTCGTCCTGGCTCATCGAGACCTTGTTGCCGTTCTCGATGACCACAATCTCTTTTTCCGCGAGCTTCTTTAGTTTATCGCCAAGCGACGCTTGCTTTTTAGGCTTGCCCGAAGGGTTTCCCGACTGGCCCTTCTTCCACTGACTGTGCGTAGGCGGAGTCTTGTAGCCTCCGCCCGTGATGCCTTTTGATGTCGGTTTCTTGCTCATCAGAAGCCCTCCTGTTGCGGGGAGCTCGCAGTACCGTACTCCGGAGCTGTTCTATCACCGCCCGTATCATCGAACGTGATGCCGGTATCCGCATGCACGGCCAACCCGCCGGTCATCTCCTGCCAGCGCCGGATCGCGAGATCGACGTATCGCGGTTCTATCTCAATGCCGACGCAACGACGCCCTGTGCGTTCGGCCGCGAGCAGCGTCGTACCGGATCCAAGGAACGGATCGACGACCATGTCCCCGGGAGCGCTCACATCGAGCAGCGCGTCCATGACCAATCGGATTGGTTTGACCGTTGGATGTGCCCCAAAGTCATCATCGCTGTCGGACGCACCACCCGTGGCGCCGGCGTAGTGCCAAACGTTTGAGCGGTTCCGCCCATACTTGCCGAGCTGGACATTGTTGAGATGTCCCTGCCCCGGTTTGCGAACGACAAAGACCAGCTCATGCTGACTGCGATAAAGGCTGCCCATGCCGGGGTTGGATTTAACCCAGACGCAGATGTTAAGCAGCTCCAGGCCGAGCACAGTCAAGGCCTCCTCCAATTCTCCGACATGGCGCCAATCAATACAGGAGAACAGGATGCCGCCCGGTCGCAGCACAGTTACGGCGTTGCCAAGCGTTTCGACGAGGAAAGCGACATACGCTTCGCGATTCAAATCACCCGAGGCCTCGGCGAACTCAGTGAAGCCCTGTTTTACCCCGCGCACGTGACCGTTGATCTTCACATTGTAAGGCGGGTCGGTGAAGACGGCGTCGGCCACGTCCCCGTTGAGAAAGACGGCCAACACATCCCCGTCGCGCGCTGTGCCGCACAGGATGCGGTGATCCCCGAGGCACCAGAGGTCGCCAGTACGCGCCGTGGGATCTGTGGCGGCGCTTGCTAAACCTGAGACGTCGTCGTCCTGATCCGGTTCATTTGCTCCCCCAACGTCAAACTGAATGGCCTCGATCTCGGGCGTGGCGAAGCCCGGGATCTCAATCTCGCCGCTGATCTCGATGATGTCATGGATTTCTAACCGTAGGACCTCGTCGTCCCAGACGCCAGTCTCCTGCAATTTGTTAAGCGACAAGGCCAGGCGGCGGATCTCGACTTCGGGCAGGTCATCGACGACGATGCAGGGCAGTTTCACCGCCTCGAGGCGCCGAGCAGCTTCAAGACGCGTATGTCCATCGATCACCTCGTAGCGCTCGCCACCCGGTTTGCGCCGCACCAGGATCGGGATCCGGAAGCCATAGCGTTCGATGGCCCGAAGAACCGATTCCTCCTGACCTTTCAACGCGCGGCGTACCCGTCGGGGCCCGGCATCGATAAGTTGTAATGCGATCCAGACAAGACCGAGCTCGGGGAAAGGGTCGTTCTGCAAAGGCGCGGGTGTGCAGCCTGTTGTATTGGTGGCGTCCGATGGTCCAGCATCTTCAAGGCCGGGGGCCGGGTTGATATTGTCATTCATAGTCTTGCCTCCATGGTTGATGTCGGGATGCAAGACTGTGACTGGGGACACGTCGCAAGGAGGCAATACCAGCCGACAGTCTACGCATCCCTTTGGTTGCTAGTCGGTGGTCGCTGCCTCCTGCAGCGACGGGTTGAGTGACCAATACGCCAGAGAGGTCGCCAGATCAAGAGATTTTTTTGTTGGTTGACAAACGCTTATGGGGATTTAGGCAATTGGACGCTGTCGACTGGACTTCCTCTCTGAACAGAGCGTTACTCAATACAACGCCCGGTTATTCGGGCGTGCCTCGGTAGGACCGGCAAGGTGCCGGTCCGGTCAATTCGAGGAGGCCAACATGCCCAAAGTAAAAACGCACGCTAAGCCCAAGACCAAGTCCGCGCTCGTCCTGAGCATGCTCACCTGCAAATCCGGCGCAGACCTAAGCGCCCTGCAAAAGGCCACCGGCTGGCAACCACATTCAGTCCGAGCGGCGCTCAGCGCGCTGCGGAAAGCCGGCTACCAGATCGACCGTCTGCCGCCGAAGACCAAGTCCACCGGAGCCATCTACAAGATTGCAGCCACGCACGACGCGACATGAGCTTGCCAACCGTCACCGAGATCGAGGCGATGGACCGGTCGGCACTGATCGCGGCCTGGGACGCGCTTGTCGGATCGCCTGTCCCGAAGGGGCTCAGCCAGTCCTTCCTGCGCCGCTTCCTTGCCTTCGAAGTCCAGTGCCGGCGCTTTGGTGGGTTGCCCAAGAGGTTTGTTCGGGGTCTCGGGCAGAAAGCTGATCATTCGCTCAAAAAGCACATGTCCGGCCCTGCGCCAGGTGGCCGTCTCCTAAGGGAATGGAACGGGATCACCCATGTCGTCGATGTAACGGACGGCGGTTATCGCTGGAACGGAGAGTCTTATCGATCGCTCTCGGCCGTAGCCCGCGCCATCACGGGAGCCCGATGGTCCGGACCGCGTTTCTTCGGTCTAAGGGAGGAAGGGTGATGGCGCCGTCTAAAGTTCGCTGCGCGATCTACACCCGCAAGTCGTCTGAGGAAGGTCTCGATCAGGACTTCAACTCGCTCGATGCCCAGCACGAAGCGTGTGCGGCCCTTATCACCAGCCAGAAGCAGGAAGGCTGGGTGCTGGCCCGAACCCGCTTCGATGATGGCGGCGTATCGGGCGGCACATTGGAGCGCCCTGCCCTGACGCGGTTGCTGAGCGAGATAGACGCGGGCCGTATCGCCATGGTGGTCGTCTACAAGATCGACAGGCTGACGCGCTCGCTGGCCGACTTCGCCCGCCTGGTCGAACGGTTCGAAGCTGCGGGCTGTTCCTTCGTTTCTGTGACCCAGGCCTTCAACACCGCCTCTTCGATGGGGCGGTTGACGCTCAACGTGCTTTTGTCCTTTGCCCAGTTCGAACGCGAGATCACTGCGGAACGCATTCGCGACAAGATCGCTGCCTCGAAGAAGCTCGGCATGTGGATGGGAGGGGTGCCGCCTTTGGGGTACGATCCGCATCCTAATCCGCAGGTCCGGGAACTGGTGGTGAGCGCCGCAGAGGCCGCGACCGTACGCGCGCTTTTCGACCTTTACGACCGCCACGGCAATATCAGCGATGCGGCACGCGCCGCTTCAGAGATGGGGCTGCGCTCCAAGCACCACCGGTTCCGCTCAGGACGCGAGCAAGGCGGCGGGCATTTCTCCAGCGGACAGCTTCACAAGATCCTCACAAACCCGGTCTACCTTGGTCAGATCCGACACAAGAAGAAGATTTGGCCTGGGCGGCATCCCGCGATCATTGACCAGGGGCTCTGGGAGCGGGTGCACGCGAAGCTGCAGGCGGCCTCGCGACGCAAAAGGGGACAAACGTCGGATACAAGCACTGCCCCCCTCACCCGCAAGCTCCGCGACGAGACCGGGGATCGGCTGACACCCACTCACAGCCTCAAGGCCGGCAAGCGCCACCCCTACTATGTCTCGAACCGACTGATCATCGGCGGTCCCGATCCGACCGGCTGGCGTCTGCCGGGGCGCAAGCTGGAGATCGCCGTGGCCACCGCGATCGCGGACCATCTCGATCAGGCGGCATTGCAGCACCGCTTGATGGCCATGCCTGATCTGCGCGGAGATCCAGAGCTGGAAGATCGTGCCGGTGTGCTTGTCTCGAAGCTGCGCGGATCGGATCCAGATCTCCTAAGTCGTCTCGTGATACGCGGAAGCATCGCGCTGAAGAACATCTCCCTCGAGCTGGACGCGGCGACGCTGGCGAAGGCCCTTGGCGTATCGCAGGTCGTACTCGCATCAGACCTGCTCGAGATCACCGCGCCCTTCAGCATTCGTCGCCGCGGTGTCGAGGCGAAGCTGGCCATCGGCGAGCGTGTGCCAGAGCCCGATCCAACCCTCCTCCGCACCCTCGCTGAAGCGCATCGTTGGGCGGCCGAGCTGCGCCGTGGCGTCCCGATCAAGGCCGTTGCGCACGACGCGGGTCATCGCGACGTCTACATTCGCACCCGTGGTCAACTCGCCTTCCTCTCACCAAAGATCCAGGTCGCGATCCGCGATGGCACACAGCCTCCGGAGCTCACGCTCAAGCGTATTCTGGCGCAACCCGTACCTCTCGATTGGGAGGTCCAGGAACGGCTTTACGGGATCGGCTGATCGATCGTTTCGCGCGCCGGGCAAATTCCCTGCACATTCCCTGCTCAGCACACCAGGGAATTGCGCTCTATGTCATTGTTCAAGATTGAGAAATCAGCGACTGATACCGTTGAAACGGTTCCATTTGGCGAAAATTCCCTGCAAATTCCCTGCTAGCAGGGAAATCCCTTGCAAAACCGACCCCGAATAGTCAGGCACAGAGACACAAAGCCGAAAAGGCGCGATTAAGGTCTCTGGTGGGTGTCTCCAGGCAGTCTACAACGGCGTAAACCACCGTAAATACGGGGCAAACAATCAATTTTAAATTATATAAAACAATAGGTTAGGTCAATGGCGGAGAGACAGGGATTCGAACCCTGGAGACGGTTTCCCGCCTACACACTTTCCAGGCGTGCGCCTTCGACCACTCGGCCACCTCTCCATGTCGGCGATACTTGGACCATCGAAACGAGATTTGCAAGGCCAGAATAAAGTCGAATTATGCCTCGTCGCCGTCGTCGGATTCCATATCAGTTTGGTTTAGGTCAACAGGCCCGGCTTGCCTATTAACTGCCGCACTTTTCGCAGGCACCTTGGGTTCTCCAACTGATGTTTCGTGAAGAACTTCGGCATTACGCAACCAAATATCGCGCTGGGCAAATGGGATTTCGATGCCTTCGTCGACGAACCTGCGGTTGATCTCATGGTTCATATCGGATTTGACAGATAGAACCCAGTTCACGTCCCGAAGTATCGCGCGGATTTCGAAATCAAGCGAGTCGGCACCGAATCCTTGAAAGACTATGTTTGGCGCGGGATTGGCCAGAACCATGGGATGGTTGTTGGCAATTTCACGCAGAATATTCTCAACTTTTTTTGTATCAGTGCCATATGCAACACCCACTGGAACGATTACTCGACCAATTGTGTTACCTCGGGTGTAATTGGTTACGACCCCGCTTATCAGGTCTGAATTCGGAACAATCACGTCGGTCCGGTCGAAGGTTTCAATTCGTGTGGAACGAACGGAAATATCCCGAACGTAACCCATCATTCCGTTTACATCGATCCAATCACCCTTTGAGATAGGACGCTCGACCAATAAAATAATACCCGAGACGAAGTTTGAAACGATGGTCTGCAGTCCAAAACCGATCCCGACCGACAGTGCGCCAGCGACGATTGCAAGCGAAGACAGATCAAACCCAGCCACGATAATCGCAGCGAGTGCGGCAAAGAAAATGCCCACATACCCGGTTCCAGCGACAATGGCGTTCTGGCCGCCGGGATCGATACTCGTCTTCGGTAGAAGCGAATTGCGTAATCCGCTTTGCAACAATCGCGTCAGGGTATACCCGATGGCGAACACAGCGACGAATGTCAGAAAGTTGCTGGGGGAAATTGTGACACCGCCAATGTCAAAGCCCAACTTCAAACGTGACCAGGCCTCGCTTAAATCGGATTGTCGTGCGCCCCAATACAACGCGAGTATCGGCAGCGACAAAATTGCGAGTAAAAAGCCGACTAAAACAGAGAACAACGAATCCTGAGATTTTTCACCCTGACCAGTTATCCAACCGTAGATCGCGGTGATGAACCTCTGAAAAATTACGAGCGCTGCAATCAACACCAAAGTTTTGATGGTTGGAAAAACGATTGCCTCGGCAGCGTTTATAAATCCGGCAGCAGCAAGAACAGGCGTCGTAATACCAAGCAAAAACAAAGCGCGACGGATGAACTCAATCACTTGGCTAAAGCCAGCTGCCCTACCGGAATAGGCTTCGTTTTCCGCCATTTCTGTCGTCGATTGGCGAACCTGCCGAATTCGAAGCAAAAGCAGAGAGCTCAGAACAATTACTGGGAACCCGACAACGGCCCGCGTCGCATCCGAAATATTTTCGATTTGTTCGAATAAAACAGCCAGCTCATGCAAAATTAACATCGCAGCGAGCAGATCAATGTAAACTCGCAATTCTTTGATTTTAAGGGCTGAAAGGCGCTTAAAGTTGTTGGACTGTCCCATCAAGAACGCTTGACGTCCGATCCAATCGAAGTAGAGGATTATCGCTGCCCAATACGGAATTTTCTCGAAAAGCAAGCTTCCACGCAGTCCAAGTACACCGGTCAGAACAACCGCTTCCACTAAGAAAACAACCCCGATCCACGGAAGAACTATACGCAACAGGGACACTATGAATGTCCACACACCGCTGCCCTTGCCACCAAAGCGCCTGAGATATTCGCCGCCTTTTTCGGACCATCGGCGACCATACAAAAGCAGTACCGCTGCGATAATAACCAAGATCAGAATTTGCGGTCCACGATCCTGCAACTGTTCTTTGAAAACGTCTGACCGAACGTTTTCAACTGTTTCATTGACCAAACTCCGCGCCGCTTCGGTCACGTCAATCCAGGCGGGTCCCCAATGAACCGGGTTAAGCGGTGAAGGCCCCCGCTCTAACAGTTCCTTTTTTTGGCGTTCGCGTATGATTTGGTCGATTTCGTTAATCAGACCGTTTGCTCTGCTGTATGCTTCTTCGGAAATAATCCGTGGGACCTTGAGACTATCTAATTGGGTTTCCAGATGGGCCCTCAGCGTGGCGATGTCTTCTGGTTCGGTTGTCCCTTCTTCAGGTTTGGGGCCCAAAGCCTTCAACTGGTTCTCAAGCGTCTGAATGCGATCGGTATTTGCACTGCGGGCGCTGTTAAAGTCTTCCCTGTAACTATTTATTTCTGAACGTAGATTTTCCAGTGAAGCGTTCGATGCTCGGTTGGCCTCGATCACTGCTTCGGCGCGATCCGCAGTACTTACCCACCCTCTATAATAATCGCTTTGCTTATCCGTTAGCTGGGCGAAAACCGGACCGCCCAGCCCGAACAGGCAAAGCATAACAAAGGCTAGGAACAGGCGAACCTGCTGCTGCATCATACGTCCTCAAACACGCCAGGTATGCTGCGAGGTGCTTCGGTCATCCAATCTGGAACAGGAAGCTCTTTTTCTCGCAAGAAGTCCGGATTGAACAATTTCGATTGATAGCGCGTGCCGTAATCGCAAAGGATGGTCACAATGGTGTGGCCCGGCCCAAGCTCACGTGCCAAACGCACAGCTCCGCCCATGTTTATAGCTGTCGAACCGCCCATAACCAAACCTTCCTCGCGCAGCAAATTGAAGATGTAAGGCAGTGCTTCGTTATCGGTCATCTGATAGGCGTAGTCCGGTTGGAACCCTTCAAGGTTTTTCGTGATCCGAACCTGGCCAATACCCTCGGCGATTGATCCGCCTTCCATCGCTATCTCGCCGGTGGTGTAGTAAGAATAAAGACCTGCACCCATCGGATCGACCAAACCGACCTTGACACCTTTTGGCTGTAGCGCCTCCGCCACCCCAGCAAGCGTGCCGCCAGACCCCACCGCGCAGACGAAGCCATCAACCTTACCGTCGGTTTGCTCCCAAATTTCTGGTCCGGTGGTTTCAACATGCGCCCGACGGTTGGCAACGTTGTCGAATTGGTTGGCCCAGATCGCACCATTAGGCTCAGTGTGGGCCAATTCCTCTGCCAAGCGACGCGAGTAATGCACAAAGTTGTTGGGATTGCGATATGGCGCTGCTGGCACCTGAACCAGTTGAGCGCCAGCTAGACGCAGCATATCTTTTTTTTCTTCGGACTGAGTTTCTGGAATAACAATAACCGTTTTAAAACCCATCGACGCACCTACCAGGGCAAGTCCGATGCCGGTATTGCCCGCTGTACCCTCGACGATCGTTCCGCCCGGTTTCAATTCCCCCCGCGCAATCGCATCCCGGATAATAAACAGTGCTGCGCGGTCCTTAACCGATTGACCAGGATTCATAAATTCGGCCTTGCCCAGAATTTCGCACCCGGTTTCTTCGCTTATACGGCGCAGACGGATCAGTGGTGTTTTCCCGACCGCGTCGGCAAGGTCTCGTGCAATGCGCATGGCACCCTCTTGTCGTTAGGTTCGCAGAAGATTTACAGGTGCCCTGCCCCAACCACAAGCTGTGATAGCCAAGTACGTTGTCGTTCTGAATGAGGTGCTGGCCAGTGAACCAACATCGGCAAGGGAGAACTCTTGTTTTTCGGCTGTGCATCTGATCCTTGAAACCCAAGAACAGCTCTATTTTTCGACGTCCTTTTAGTCTTCGGCAGTCAGTCCACTACCTACGACGGTACAGACCAATTCCGCCAAAACTACAAATAAATATACGATTTCTACCAAAGCCCCGCATTCCGACTGAGCATCCCCAACAAACTCAAGGGCTGTCAATGCAATAAACGCTTCTTCCATTGCATCGTATCGTAGTGAATGGTCAGACTGGATGCTGCACCTTGTTCGGTCAATCCGGCAAAAGCATCCGAAATCCGCGGCTTGGGATCTTTGACTAGAAATCGGCAAACGGATTTGGTCAATCAGCAGACCCGAATCGCGCACTTGGGTAAAAAAAGAACGGCATCTGCACAGACAAGAAATGGACCGACATGCTTTCGCAAGTTCCAATGTGTCATGACGCTTTTTGTGCAGAAGGTTGGTGCTTTGATAACAGCGGCTTAGATCGGTTATTGACCTAGGGTCGATGGTGCGAAAGTATCACTTTTTATTTATTTCAATAGGTTCGAAATCAAAGCTCATTTAATTTAAAAGAAAAATTTTTGGCAAATCATGTGTTACTTAAATTTTTTATCGCCAAAGTTTGCACAGTGCTTGTTTCAAGCCTGTAGCCTACAAAACCCGTTTTGAGGACAATCTGGCCCAAATCGTTGCAACTCCGATAGGGTCCACGATCGGCCCATGTTGCGGAACCCGCTTTGGGCGCAATCACTGAGAAAATTGCTCTTGAATCTCGTGATCGGCCTATTCAGCCTTTAAAATTCGTTTCTCAGCACATTTACGTACTGGCAACCCTTTCTAAAACCAGAACATGTGGAAACACGGAAGAAAATGCGATTGTCACACCCGAAAACCTGCTTGCAGGGCTCCACCAACCTAATTCCACCGACGAGCAGCAATCTCGGTCATTATACCAGATACTACGGCTCCAATTACCAGAGTTAGAATAATTTCGGATGCCCAGAGCTGCTCGGCAAACCCAACCCCAATTTCAAAAATCGCCAATATAGCCTCAAATGGCCCTTCGAAACGGTTACGCATGGCCTGCCTGACCATCTCATACGTACCCTGAACGAATAGCCCCCAGAACACCAACGAAGCAACGCCTGTCAGACCATTATTAACCGCAGCCGTCCAACCACGACCAGCCCGTTTGCCCATGACGGTCCAGCCACACGCGACGCCAAGCGCCATGTTCACCACGGGGAAATACCCGTAGGATTTACCTTCCTCGCCGTTGGCCATTATCATGGACGAAACCAAAAACCCTATGACCAACAGGCACGTGGCGGCAACAAGGCGTGCAGCGGTAGGCATTTTGCTTGGTCCGTCCTTTAACTGGGTTTCGCTATTGTGATCTGTGTCACATCGCAATTACCCGTGTCAAAGGCTGCGCCACATGCAGTCAAATAATAATTCCACATGCGGCGAAAACGCTCATCAAAACCCATTTCTGAAATCTGATCCCATTTGGAATTAAAAGTTTCGTACCACCTTCGCAGGGTCAAATCGTAGCTTTTTCCAAACTCTTTAGATCGGACCAGTTCCAAACCGGCCAGACCAATTTGCTCTTTCAGAATTTTAGGAGCAGGCAGCATCCCACCTGGAAAAATGTATTTCTGAATGAAATCGATCCCGTTTTTATAAACATCCCAACGATGGTCAGCTACCGTGATAATCTGCAATGTGGCTTGAGCGCCAGGTTTCAAGCGCTCGCGTACAGTATCGAAATATACCGGCCAATATCTTTGACCAACGGCCTCGAACATCTCAATCGAAGCAATTCCATCGTATTGCCCACGTTCGTCGCGGTAGTCCTGGAGCTTGAAGCTCACAAGATCTGAAAGCCCTTTTTTATCAATACGTTCTCTGGCGAAGTTAAGCTGTTCTTGACTAATAGTCAGGCCTGTGACACGCAATCCACGTTCTTTTGCTGCATACTCGGCAAAACCACCCCAACCACATCCTATCTCCAGAATATGATCCCCGGGCTTGGCACCCATCTCGTCCACAAGGCTGGAATATTTCGCAGTCTGCGCATTTTCCAAGCTTTCCTGCCCTGTTTCAAAGATCGCGCTGGAATACGTCATGGTGTCATCCAGCCATAGGCCATAGAAATCATTACCCAAATCGTAATGGTAAGAAATATTCTTTTTCGCCTGCCGTCGATTGTTTCGGTGTAACCAAAATCGCAGTCTTTCATACGCACGGACCAAAAACTTGCCAGTGAAATCGTCATAGACTGTCTCGGTACCCAAGTGCACAAGGTCCATGAAAGCCCGAAGATCAGGAGTGCTCCAATCGCCCTCCAGATAACCATCCGAAAAGCCTAGTTCCCCCTCGCGGATCAACCGCGAAAAGACCTCGGGATCGTGGATATCCACTCGGGCCACCGGCCCCGGTTCTGCACCCTCGGCTCGAAACACGCGACCATCTGGCAGCACTATATCAAGCCGCCCGGCCTTCATATGGCCCAGCATTTTGAAGACTTGCGTAAAATATCTTGGCAGGTTCTCCTGCCCATCAGTCGTCGTCAGAAACATCCGCTCTCCCCTTTGCGGTTGCGACGTAAGGCTAGGACGGGATTTCGTTTCTGGCAAGTTTTCAATTCCTTACCGGTGATTTTCTGCTTTCGTACGCGGCCAGCGCCCGTTCACGCCCTTCTTTCAATCCGACGATCGGTTGTGGGTAAGAATCACTAGGCTTAAGCCCCCATGATCGGGGTACTGCGTCGAAATAGGCTAGTGCCGTAGACGTTGGGCTGGTGCTGCCTTCCGCTATCCACTGCTTGAGGTACGTTCCCTTTGGATCAAATCTTTCCCGCTGTGTCTCTGGATTAAAAATTCTGAAGAAGGGCGCCGCATCCGGACCAGACCCGGCAACCCACTGCCACCCCATTGCGTTAGCTGCCGGATCCCAGTCCGTAAGGCATTCAGCGAACCAATCCATTCCGATCTTCCAGTGAACCATCAGATGTTTAGTGAGGTAACTAGCAACAATCATTCTTGCGCGGTTATGCATCCGACCGGTCACGAACATCTGCCTCAAACCGGCATCGACAATCGGAACACCGGTACGTGCCTGTTTCCAGCAAACAGCAGACTTCGCAATTGTGCAGGTTTCCCACGGAAATTGTCCCCAGTCAGGCTTCCAGTTGTCAGTCAGCATGTGCGGAGTGTGGTACATCAGGTGATATGAAAACTCGCGCCAAATCAGTTGCCTCAGAAACGCATCAGTTCCTGACGCACCTAGCCTCGCTGCATTCTGAACCCTATGCCAAATTACGCGAGGGCTAATTTCTCCCAGCGACAAATACTCCGATAAATCAGAGGTTCCGGCCTGGCCCAAGTTGTCGCGTCGACCTGCATAATCACTGACGCGCCGCAAGAACGCGTCTAGCCGATCAAGCGCGGCCGCCTCTCCCGCTTTAACAAAGGAACGAACTACGTCAGCACCACGATTCATTTTACGATCAAGATGCCAATCACCCAGCCGATCAGATCGGGGCCATTTCGACATGGGCCGCAATGACCTGGGTTCTGGCCGCGGCGTCGCGACGTCGCGACCGCTTACCGCGCGCCACATAGGGGTAAACACTCGAAAGGGCTGCCCTGCCTTTGTCGCGACCTCCCAAGGTTCGAATAACAAATGACCAGCAAACGAGCGCGCCTCAATGCCCCGCTCTGCTAATTTTGACTTAATCAGAGTATCCCGGGTAATCGAAGTTGGGTCGTAAGAGCGTGTCCAAAAGACACTCGTTGCTCCAGTTTCGGCTATCACCGCTTCAAGAGCCTCCAGCGCAGATCCGCGACGGAAAATTAGGCGACTGCCGCGTGATTTTATTGTTTCGGCGAAAACTTCAAGGCCTAGACCCAACCGGAATTTTGGCGCAGCACCCAACTCTTGCACTGGGTCGTCATAGATAAACAACGGCAGAATTGGACGACCCGACGCTGACGCTGCCTCCAATGCAAAATGGTCATGCAGGCGTAGATCGCGCCTGAACCACAATATAATTGGAGAAAGCCCGTTGTTCATTTTCTAACCCGCTTTCCTACTGGTACGAAAACGAGCCGACGCTGGATCACAAAACGCTATCAAGCGCCTCAAGCAACTGATCAATTTCCTGTCGCGAAGTATAGTGCGTGAAGCTTAGCCTCAACACACCCTGATCTGGGTCAACACTCATCGCCTGAAGCGGACGAACGGCATAAAAATCCCCTCCGCCAGCCATTATGCCGTGCCCTGCAAGTTCTGCGGCTACCACCTCTGCTTTCCTATTTAGCGCCAAAGCTACGGTTGGCGCGCGCCGCCCGGCATCACTCGGTCCGATCAACCTCACAGCATTTCTGTTTTTCACGGCATCCAAAACAGGTTGCAGCAGAGAGATTTCGTGTTCGCGCATTAAATCGTGAACGAATGCTCCGCTTCCCGCCGCACTGTCTTTCGGCCCATTGTGATGATCGCAAAGTAAGTCAACATAATCCACCATTCCGGCGCTTGCAGCGATCTGAGCATGATCCGGACCGGCAGGTGTGAAGCGTTTATAAAGTATGTCACCGTTAAAATAATGGGCCTGATTGGGCAACAGATTGCCTAACGCTCGTCGAATAACCATGCAGCCTTGATGAGGGCCATAAGTTTTGTAGGCCGAAAACAAATAGATATCTGGGCCAAGCTCACCCACGTTCGGAAACCCATGCGGTGCATAGGACACTCCATCAACGCAGACGAACGCCCCAGCCGCATGAGCAATCGCGGTTATTTCGGTTACAGGATTGATTTCGCCCACAACGTTGGAACAATGGGGAAAACATACAAGACGCACACGCTCATCGAGTAGATTTTCAAGGTCTCGCGGGTTAAGCGACCCAGTCTCTGGGTCGATTTTCCATTCTCTGACTTCGACACCTTCTTCCGCTAAACGGCGCCATGGACCCGAGTTCGCCTCGTGATCTTGATTGGTGACGATAATAGCGTCACCCGCTTGCATCCATTGCCGGAAAGCTTGCGCCAGCACGTAAGTGTTTTGCGTTGTCGATGGCCCGAAAGACAATTCATCCGTGTCCACTCCCAACACTGCCGCAAGACGCTGACGAGCTTCATCCATCTCTTCACCGCCCAATCTGCTGGCTTCGTAGGCCGAATAGGGTTGAACCTTGCGCTGCGTGTAAAAGCGAAACAGACGATCAATCACAGGCTTGCAGGTGTACGAACCACCCGCATTCTCAAAAAAAGCCTGCCCGCTGAGACTGGGTTCCGCGAAGGCCGGAAATTGAGTCCGAACGAAGTCAATATCTAAATTGCTCATGCCTCTACTCTCCTCGGATTTGCTTCTTTGACAGACCGTAGTCAAAACAATGTGGAACGAAGGTTGTTCATTTGCGCGGGACTTTTTGCTATAAGATCAGAAGCTTATCCCTGAACCTTGGTGTACGTGCCCTCGCCCGCCAAAATACCTCGGAAGCCGCCGGGCTCATCAAGTCCGAATACGATCAGCGGAAGATTATTGTCTCGCGCCAGCGCTATAGCCGAAGCATCCATTACTCTCAGGCGTTTTGCGAGAACGTCGTCGTAGGTAACAGTTTTTAATCGCACAGCATCCGAGTTCGTCTTAGGATCTTTGTCGTAAACACCGTCAACGCCGTTCTTGCCCATGAAGATCGCTTCGCAAGCCATCTCATTAGCGCGCAGCGTTGCAGCAGTGTCCGTAGTGAAATAAGGGTTTCCGGTGCCTGCCGCAAAGATACAGACCCTGTTTTTCTCTAGGTGTCGCACGGCGCGACGGCGTATATACGGCTCACAGACCTCGTCCATACGAATGGCTGAAATGACGCGGGTAAAAACACCAATGCCTTCCAGTGCAGACTGCATTGCAAGCGCGTTCATTACGGTTGCTAGCATCCCCATATAATCTGCCGTGGTTCTCTCCATCCCTTGCGCTGACCCCGATAGACCACGAAAAATGTTGCCGCCACCGATGACCATGCAAATTTCCACGCCCAGATCGTGAACTGATTTAACTTCTTGCGCAATACGTTGGACTGTCGGGGGGTGCAGTCCAAAGCCCTGATCCCCCATCAGCGCCTCGCCTGATATTTTTAGCATCACACGCCTGTACTTTGTGTTTGGGGATTCATCTGTGTCTGTTGGCGGGGAAAGGGTCATATTGCGCTCCGGGCTGGCACGGGTTTATTTTCCGGCGCAAAATGGAGCAAAACTTCCGCAGGTTCAATGCGGATAGTCACGATTAAGGCGGACTTGAATGGCCGATACTACCAAGAACCGGCTGTTGGAACGGCTACCCGACCTTTCGGATGACAAACCTGTCCTAATTGCCGGGCCAACCGCATCAGGAAAGTCCGAACTGGCCTTGCAAATTGCCGAATGCTTCGGTGGTGTGATCGTCAACGCGGACGCCAGTCAGGTTTACGATTGCTGGCGCATCATTTCGGCGCGTCCGTCAGAGCAAGACGAAATCAGGGCGCGGCATGCACTGTACGGCCATATCGCGTTTGACCAAGTCTACTCCACTGGCCATTGGCTACGTGAAGTCATTCCTTTGCTTTCACGCAACACGCGCCCGATCATAGTCGGGGGCACCGGCCTGTACTTTTCCGCACTTACCGAAGGGATGGCCGACATTCCCACAACGCCACCGTCTGTAAGGGCTCTAGCGGACGAAATGGAGCTCCATGAATTGATCCGTGGGATCGAAACCAAAACCTTGCAAAGGCTAGATGCTAACAATCGCGCCCGCGTTCAGCGCGCTTGGGAGGTACAGGTCGCGACAGGTCGCTCATTGCGCGAATGGCAGGAGGAGACCCCTCCCCCGGCCTTATCACCGGATAACGCGGTTCCGATCGTCTTTGAAACGGACAAGGCTTGGCTGAACGAACGCATCACACGCAGATTTGACCAGATGGTGCAAATGGGTGCGCTGGATGAGGTTGCTGCTATGCGCGGTAAATATGATCCGGCTCTTCCATCTTTCAAAGCCATCGGTGTGCCGGAATTGATGGCACACTTGGACGGTCTATGTTCTTTGGAGGAAGCAACCGAAAAAGCCACTATCGCTACCCGGCAATTTGCCAAACGCCAGCGGACTTGGTTTCGCGCTCGTATGAAAACTTGGCATCGCTTCGACGTCGCCAATTAGTCAAATTTCAGTACTGAGCAATTCAGGAAAAAGAAGCAATGACAAAACATTATGGCACCTTCTTTGTCGATGATTGATTCTTGTTCGTTCGATCATTCAATATCCGTTTGTTCACAAATGGTTCAAACCACAGTTCGCCGACTTTCTAAACGAATGTCGTTTTTGTACTCTGGATGACGATTTCGAACATTGACGCGAGTCGAAAACTGGTGCCGAATACCCGCATGGGGATGTACAGTATCCGAAATCAAGAACCCTTCGCTTTACGGACCGGCCCTCAAAGGGTCGCGTAACGCATCGAACAATCAATAAAATACGTGTCACAGGGAGACATCTATGAGTAATCAACTATCCACCAAGAATAAGGTGCACTGGGCGGCAGAGATGCACGCGCAAGAGTACCGCGATGGCAAACTTAGCCGTCGTGAGTTCATGGCACGCGCCACAGCGCTGGGCGTCGCGGCTCCGGCGGCTTACGGTCTGATCGGACTGAAATCGCCTGCAGCCGCGCAGGAGCCTCAGCGTGGCGGCACTATTCGCTATCAGATGGAAGTACGCGCACTTAAAGATCCCCGTACTTATGACTGGACACAGATCGCCACGTTTACTGCAGGTTGGCTGGAATACCTAGTCGAGTACAACAACGACGGTTCGTTCAAGCCGATGCTGCTAGAAAGCTGGGAAGCCAACGATGACGCGACCGAATACACTTTGAATGTTCGCAAGGGCGTCAAGTGGAACAACGGAGACGATTTTACTGCAGAAGACGTCGCCAGGAATATCACGGGATGGTGCGACACAGCGCTCGAAGGAAACTCGATGGCGTCGCGTATGGCATCTTTGATTGACGAAGGGACGCAGCAAGCTGCGGACGGCGCAATCACTGTTGTCGACAGCCACACCGTTAAGTTGAAGTGTAACGCGCCTGACATCACCATCATTCCAGGTATGGCCGACTATCCAGCAGCTATCGTTCACAGCAGCCATGATGCCAACAACATGTTGGACAACCCTGTCGGTACAGGCTTCATGATCCCAGAAAGCCACGAAGTCGGCGTAAAGGGAGTACTGGTTCGCAACGAGGGCTTCGAATGGTGGGGCTACGAAGCGGGCAAAGGTGGTTATATCGACCGCATCGAGTTCATTGACTACGGCACTGACCCAGCAGCTTTCCTCGCTGCTTACGAAGCCGAAGAAATCGACATGAACTGGGAGTCAGTTGGTGAATTTGTCGACATCTTCGACGGCATCGGTCTGGTTCGGTCGGAAATCCCATCCGGGTTCACTATTGTTATTCGTCCGAACCAGTTGGCGGAAGACGCAAACGGCAACAAGATCTATGGCGACAAGCGTGTACGTCAGGCTCTCGCCATGGCTGTGGACAACGAAGTCTGTCTGGAACTTGGCATGTCGGGATACGGTATTCCCGCTGAAAACTGTCACGTTGGACCAATGCATCCGGAATATGACTCGGCAGTGACTCGCATCCCTTATGATCCAGCGGGTGCAAAAGCATTGATGGACGAAGCCGGAATGGGCGATTTCGAACATGAAGTGCAGTCAATTGATGATGACTGGCGTCGCAACACGACGGCGGCGGTCGTTGCCCAACTGAACGACGCGGGCATAAAGGCAAAGCATACAGTTCTTCCGGGGTCTACCTTCTGGAATGACTGGACCAAGTATCCTTATTCCTCAACCAACTGGAACCACCGGCCGCTTGGCACGCAGGTACTTGCTTTGGCCTACAAGTCAGGTGTCGCGTGGAATGAGTCCGGTTTTGCCAATGATGAGTTTGATAAGCTCTTAGCTGAAGCAAACTCCATTGCTGACGTTGACATGCGTCGGGAAGTAATGGCCAAGCTTCAGGCCATCATGATCGATGAGGGCGTGGTCATACAACCGTATTGGAGGACGGCAATGCGCCATCACCGTGACAATATGGTTGGCGTCGAAAAACACATTGCGGACCTTCCGCAGCTGTATAAATTCGGCATCGTTTCCTAAGCTGAAAAAGATAGGCCGCGCCAATCAGGCGCGGCCTTTTCGTCCTGATTGCGGCGAACATAAAAACAGCTAATCGTAAAGCCTTAAGGCATT
Source organism: Ruegeria sp. BHSA163 (assembly GCF_059613365.1). Lineage (NCBI taxonomy): Bacteria > Pseudomonadati > Pseudomonadota > Alphaproteobacteria > Rhodobacterales > Roseobacteraceae > Ruegeria > Ruegeria sp. BHSA163. The sequence goes on along the minus strand of NZ_JBXWSJ010000016.1, from coordinate 30,711 downwards.
TACGCAAGCCTACCAACAGGGGCTAACATGGGACTATTTATTCTAAGGCGCGTCGGCATCATGCTGCTGACTGCATTATGCCTAACTTTTTTGGTCTTTTTCCTTACAAACCTCTATCCGAACCTCGAAAAGCTCGCCAAAACGCAGGGCAATTTCAGAATGTCGGATGAGCAGGTCAGCAGTTACCTTGAGAAAAACGGGTACCTTCAGCCGACGCCTATCAAATATGGCGAATGGCTGGGTGTCCTTCCATCATACCGTCATACAAATGAAGACGGTACTGTTCAGGGTAGATGCATTCTTCCCGGTCAAGCAGCGGACGAAGCGCCTAAGTTTTGCGGTATACTTCAAGGATATTGGGGATACTCTACTGTTTTCAAAGAAGAGGTGTCGGTCGTTGTTGGCAACAGATTGGCGTTAACCGGACGATTGATGTTTTGGGTTATGCTGCTGATGGTCCCGTCGGCGCTTATTCTGGGCATTCTTGCTGGTATGAAAGAAGGTTCAGCCACGGATCGTACTTTGTCCACCTTCGCTATTACGACTACGGCTACACCTGAATATGTGTCAGGTGTTATCTTCATTGCGATTTTCACATCATCTGCCGTGGGCTTGAAATGGTTCAAGGGTACGGCAACTCAGGCGATGGAAAATCCGACGTTTGAGAACTTTTTCCTGCCTGTTCTAACAATTGCGCTGTATGGAATGGGCTATATCGCCAGGATGACCCGCGCCTCGATGACCGAGGTCATGACGGCACAGTATATCCGAACAGCGCGGCTTAAGGGTGTATCGTTTCCGAACATTGTAATGAAACACGCGCTGCGTAACGCTCTTATCGCGCCTTTCACCGTCATCATGCTGCAGTTCCCATGGCTGCTGAACGGCGTGGTGATCGTAGAGACCCTTTTCAATTACAAAGGGTTTGGTTGGGCGCTGGTTCAGGCGGCGGGGAACAACGACATCCAGCTATTGCTGGCAATTTCGGTCGTGTCTGTCTTTGTGGTGCTGGTTACGCAGCTGATCTCGGATATCGGCTATGTTTACCTCAACCCACGCATCCGTATTTCATAAGGGAGGATAGGACATGGAACCTCTTACCTGGACCGGCTCTATCGCCTTTCTGAACCCGCTGCTGGCCGTCGCTCTTGCTCTGATGGCTCTGTCGATTGTCGTGTGGATCCTGGCGAGCATCATCCTACCCGAACCACAGATGACCGTGAACCCGGATGGTACTCTGACATCAGGCTCTGGTGTACGGAACCTCATTCAATCGGTGCTGCGTTACAGCTTTTTGGCAAGCGTGGGTCTAGCGGTCGCTTATATCGTGCTGGGCATTCTGTTGGGAACCGGCGCTGGAATTATCGGAGCGATGTCGCAGCAATTCCTACCTGTCTGGCTATCGCTGATCATACTTTATGCCATGTCTATTGCGTTCAAACGCAAACTTGGGCTTTACGGTAAACTATTCGACAGCCCCATAGGGATGATCGGATTTGGTCTTGTGATGTTCTGGGTCTTCACCGGAATATTCGGTGCGCTGGACCTAATCGTCACTCACGATCCATTGGCTCAGGTTTCGGGAATGAAAAATAAGGTGCCCGGAACACCGCTACCCGGCTCGGAAGAAGGTGCCTATTCCTGGTACTTGCTCGGCGGCGACAATCTGGCTCGTGATGTTTTCAGTCGCATGGTCAAGGGTGCTTGGATCGTTGTCCAAATTGCGCCTCTTGCGACGATGTTTGCCTTCATGGTCGGGATCACGTTGGGTTTGCCTGCCGGATATTATGGTGGACGTCTTGATACGCTTTTGTCGTTTCTGGCGAACCTGATTTTGGCATTCCCGGTGATCTTGCTGTTCTACTTGCTGGTCACTCCCGAGATCGTCGCAACCGGCGTGCCGAACTATATGGCAGCCGTGCTATTCGTCTTTCCGATACTGTTCTTGGGCGTTTTGCTGAATTCGCGTTACTACACCCGCCCAAAATTCCGGACGCCTCTGTTGATCGGGGTTCTTGGTGTCGCGATCTGGCTCTACCTATCGCTAATCTCGACAGGCGGTTACATCATAAATACCGATAGCTACCGTATCTGGGGATTGCCGACCTATCTGGACCTGTTTGACATCCCCGGTGGTATTCTTGTGGTGTTTGTATCGGTTGTCTTTGTAAACTCGCCAACCGTGTTCCGTATTGTGCGTGGCCTGGCACTGGACATCAAAACCCGAGATTACGTTGCTGCAGCTCAAACCAGGGGCGAAGGTCCTTGGTACATCATGCTGTGGGAAATTCTGCCGAATGCGCGCGGTCCGCTGATCGTCGATTTCTGTCTACGTATTGGGTACACCACCATCCTTTTAGGAACCTTGGGTTTCTTCGGTCTTGGCTTGCCACCGGAAAGCCCGGACTGGGGCTCAACGATCAATGAGGGGCGTAAGCTTCTTTCGATTTATTTGCACCCTGCCCTTCCGCCTGCTTTGGCCCTTCTGTCGCTGGTTCTTGGCTTGAACCTTTTGGCAGACGGATTGCGAGAAGAAAGTCTGAAGGATTGACGTGATCAAATCCGGGGGCCAGCGCCCCCGGGTGCATGACGTATTTTTAGCAAGATGACGGGAAAACCCCCGACTCTCGCGAGGAGATAGAAGATGAACAAACTGGCGGACTACGACGGCCCAATACTAGAGATCGACAAACTGTCCATTTCATTTTTCACTCGCCTCAGGGAAATTCCCGCAGTAATGGACTTTTCAGTCAGTGTTGAACCCGGTGAGGCTGTTGGGCTGGTCGGTGAATCTGGTTGCGGAAAATCCACTGTCGCGTTGGGCGTGATGCAGGATCTTGGAAAGAACGGTCGCATTGTTGGCGGTTCGATCAAGTTTAAAGGCCGCGATCTATCCGAGATGACGACAGAAGAACTGCGAGACATTCGCGGTAATGAAATTGCGATGATCTATCAGGAGCCGATGGCTTCGCTTAACCCTGCGATGAAAATCGGCAAGCAGTTGATGGAAGTGCCGATGATCCACGAAGGAGTCGGTGCAGAAGAGGCTTATGCGCGGGCCTTGGAAGTGGTCACTGACGTTCGCCTGCCTGACCCTGAGCGTATGCTGAACTCTTTCCCGCATCAGTTGTCCGGCGGACAACAGCAGCGCATCGTGATCGCGATGGCACTTATGTCCAAACCCGCCTTGTTGATCCTAGACGAACCGACGACCGCTTTGGACGTGACAGTCGAAGCGGCAGTAGTAGAACTGGTAAAAGATCTGGGCAAGAAATACGGCACCTCGATGCTTTTCATTTCGCACAACCTTGGCCTGGTGCTGGAAACCTGCGACAGGCTGTGCGTGATGTATTCAGGCGAAGCGGTCGAACGCGGATCAATCCATGACGTTTTCGACGAAATGCAGCACCCCTATACTCAGGCGCTCTTTCGGTCTATCCCATTGCCCGGCGCTGACAAGAATTCGCGGCCGCTGGTGGCAATTCCCGGCAACTTCCCCCTGCCGCATGAACGCCCGCCAGGGTGTAACTTTGGCCCACGCTGTGACTACTTCGAAGAGGGTCGTTGCGATGCGCAGGATGTATTAATGCAAGCTGTGCCGGGGAATGATCGCCATCACACGCGCTGTTTGAAATTCCAGGAAATCGATTGGAATGCGCCAATCGCAGCGGCGGAACAAAAAGAAAAAGGTGCCATCGGTCGCACGGTACTTAAGATGGACAACCTCAAGAAATATTACGAGGTTGCGGCAAACGCCTTGTTCGGCGGCGGTGAAAAGAAAGTAGTCAAAGCCAATGAAACGTTAAGTTTCGAGGCACACGAATCAGAAACTCTGGCAATTGTAGGTGAGTCAGGATGTGGCAAATCAACCTTTGCCAAGGTCCTGATGGGGCTTGAGACAGCTACCGACGGACAAATTTTGCTGGATAATCGCAATATCGAAGACGTGCCCATCGAAGAACGGGACGCCAAAACCGTGGGCGAGGTTCAGATGGTTTTCCAGAACCCGTTCGACACATTAAATCCCTCGATGACAGTTGGACGTCAGATTATTCGAGCACTGGAAATCTTTGGTGTTGGAAATTCGGAAGCCGAGCGCAAAAAACGCATGCTAGAGCTGCTGGACCTTGTCAAGCTGCCACGTGCCTTTGCGGATCGGATGCCGAGACAGTTGTCAGGCGGTCAAAAGCAACGTGTTGGCATCGCGCGTGCCTTTGCGGGCGACGCCCGTATTGTGGTCGCTGACGAGCCGGTTTCAGCCTTGGACGTTTCGGTGCAGGCTGCAGTCACGGATTTGTTGATGGAAATACAGCGCGAACAAAAAACCACGCTATTGTTCATTAGCCATGACCTTTCCATTGTTCGCTACCTGAGTGACAGGGTCATGGTTATGTATCTGGGTCACGTGGTCGAGCTGGGCACCACCGATCAAGTGTTCAGCCCCCCTTATCACCCCTACACCGAGGCCCTTCTGAGTGCGGTTCCTATTGCGGATACTTCAGTAGAAAAACAACACATCGTTTTAGAGGGCGATATCCCGTCGGCTATGAACCCCCCACCCGGCTGTCCGTTCCAAACCCGGTGCCGTTGGAAATCCGAAGTTCCGGACGGTCGTTGTGAATCCCATGTACCCCCAGTGCAAACCCTCGCTGACGGCCATCAGGTCAAATGCCATCTGGCCGAGGACATTCTGGCGCGTATGGAACCCGTCATCAAAATTGCGGCCGAATAGCGTATTTTTTGACGCAGAAAAGGGCTGGTTGATCAAACCAGCCCACAATGCGCCTTGGGTTTGCAATTTGGTCAATCCAAACGTTGTTTGGAATTTTAACCGCCCCAGATGACTTTCACGTAATTCTGGGTTTCGGCATATGGTGGGATGCCATCATACTGCTCAACCGCCTTAGGTCCGGCATTGTAAGCAGCCAGCGCCAATCGCCAAGACTTAAACTTGCGATATTGCCAAGACAGATATCGAGCGCCACCTTCGAGATTTTGGATCGGATCGTACGGGTCAACGCCAAGCAATCGTGCGGTCTGGGGCATCAACTGAGCCAACCCAAGTGCGCCTTTATGGGACACCGCACCCGGATTCCATCCGCTTTCTTGTTGCACAAGGCGCAGAAACAGCTCCTCTGGCACGTCATGTTTGCGCGCAGCCTTTCGCGCATGATTCAGAAACTGACCCCGGTAACTTCCGGTGTACCGCTTGGAGAAGCCGGATGTTTCGGACTTTGGCTTCAGGCGTTCGGAATCGCGATACTGCGTCGCAGCGCGATTATCTAACACTCTGGCTTGCTTTAGAAAAATCGCCTTGCGATTCTTGGTAGATAGCACCTGCGAATGCACCGGAACGGACGTCAGGCACAGACATAAAGCCGCAAAACCACTCACCAGAACACGCATTAAAGGCAATCCCGTTCGCATATCAACCAGACCAATTATAAGTATCAGACCCCAAAATGAAAGCTTGGTTAACGCAGTCCTAAAATTTTTGCAGCGAAAGTTGCATGATCATCGATGTTTTAACCCTGGCACAGGCCGTATAGGGTCGATTCCAGAATTGGGCGCCAGATTCGGGTGTCCACAAGTCAGAAAAGAACGAGGTTTAAATGGCGGGTTCAGTCAACAAGGTCATTCTGGTCGGCAATTTGGGCCGCGATCCTGAGGTGCGGACTTTCCAGAACGGCGGTAAAGTCTGCAACCTGCGGATCGCGACATCGGAAACTTGGAAAGACCGCAATACCGGGGAACGCCGAGAACGTACGGAATGGCATTCGGTCGCGATCTTCAACGAAGGTCTTGTCAGGGTCGCTGAGCAATACCTGCGCAAGGGCTCGAAAGTTTATCTGGAAGGGCAATTGCAAACTCGAAAATGGCAAGACCAGTCCGGGCAGGACCGCTACTCGACCGAAGTCGTCCTGCAGGGCTTTGGTTCAACGCTCGTAATGTTGGATGCACGCGGTGAAGGCGGCGGAGGCGGGTTCGGCGGCGGTCAAGCCGGTGGTGGCTATGGCGACCCATATGGCGGATCGTCCAACGCACCTGCACCTGCATCGGGCGGGATCGACGACGACGAGATTCCGTTCTAAGAAAAGCGGAGATAGAAATGGCATGGTCCTTCCCTCTTGGGCGATTGTTCGGCTCAGAGCTTAGGGTGCATGCCACCTTTTTCCTGCTTCTTGCGTGGATCGGGTTCGCTGCTTACTCCGAAGGCGGATGGCCGGCGGCGATAAACAATCTCATATTTGTTGTGGCCCTGTTTGCCTGCGTTGTCGCTCACGAATTTGGCCATGCGCTAATGGCACGTCGGTATGGCATCCGTACACCAGACATTACCTTGTTGCCGATTGGCGGGTTGGCCCGGCTGGAGCGGATGCCTGAAAATCCTATCCAAGAAGTCTGGGTCGCTTTAGCCGGACCTGCCGTAAATGTTGTCATATGGGCAATTCTTATGGTGTTAGGCTCGGGTACGCAGGTCGATACACTTGCTCAGTTGGATTCAGGCCACGGGAATTTGTTGGGACGCCTTGCGTTCGTGAACCTGCTTTTGGCCGCATTTAACATGATCCCGGCATTTCCAATGGACGGTGGACGTGTGTTTAGGGCGCTGTTGTGCCTGAAAATGGACCGCGTCAAAGCCACACACATAGCGGCTGTTAGTGGCCAGATGGTTGCTGTTGGCCTCGGGTTTCTCGGATTGACCACAGGTAATCCAATTCTCGTCTTGATTGCAGTATTCGTTTTCATTGCAGCAAATGCTGAAAGTCAGGATGTAGCGTTGCGCGCCGTAACCCGCAAAGTATTGGCACGTGACGCAATGATCACCGAATTCCAATCGCTATCACCAAATGACACTCTGAATATGGCGGCGCAGGCAGTCATTCATACGACACAGCCCGAGTTTCCCGTTTTAGATGGACACGGCCGTCTTCTTGGGTTCCTCACGCGCAATCGCCTTTTGAGCGCTCTTGCCAGCGAACATCCAAGATCCGATCCGATCACCTCGATCATGGATGTCGATATCCCGCAAGTCGCTTTGACCAGTGGGCTAAACGATGTTCTTGACGGCTTGCACATGGGCGCTCCAGCAATTGCAGTCAAAACCAAAGCTGGAAAGATCGTCGGCTACATCACGCGCGAAAACATCGGTGAGCTGATGGTGATAAGCGGACGTTGATCAATTCGATCTGCGATTGGCCAACGCGTCTTGAAGAACCGAAGCGACTGCTTCTTGCGGAACATCCGATGTCACGAAAGCTTCCCCGATACCGCGGGCCAGAATGAACCTTAACTGGCCGTCTACTACTTTTTTATCTTGTGCCATTAGGGCGACCAAAGCCGCCGCATCGGGCAAATCACCAGGTATGTCTGCCAAATCCGTTTTCATTCCCATCGCACGCAGATGCGCGCGCACTCGGCTTGGGTCTTCTTGTGCGCAAAGTCCCAGCCGCGCAGATAACTCAAACGCCAAAGCATATCCGATTGCCACGCCTTCACCATGCAGCAAACGGTCAGAATAGCCGGTTGCTGCCTCAAGAGCATGACAAAAAGTATGGCCAAGATTCAGTAAGGCGCGATCCCCTTGCTCGGTTTCGTCTCGCGCGACAATATCGGCCTTCATCTGTACCGAACGGGTAACAGCTTGCACCCGTGCTGACATATTACCAGATGACAATGCTGGACCATTCGCCTCAAGCCACTCAAAAAAATCCTCGTCGCCCAGCAATCCGTATTTCACCACCTCCCCATAGCCAGCCAGAAAGTCTCGGGCGTTAAGTGTGCTGAGAACTGAAGTATCCGCAAGTACCAGAGACGGTTGATGGAAGGCTCCGATCAGGTTTTTGCCCTGCGGCGCATTGATCCCGGTCTTGCCCCCGACCGAGCTATCAACTTGAGCCAGTAACGACGTAGGGATTTGTACAAAACGAACGCCACGGCGAAGAACCGCGGCCGCGAAACCTGCTAAATCGCCAATCACGCCACCGCCAAGTGCCACAACAACATCGCGCCGCTCGACCTTTTCTGACAGCAACCATTCAACGGCACGTTCAAATTGTGGCCAACTCTTAGTAGCCTCCCCCGCAGGTAAAGCAAGCGACGTCATTTCAATTCCAGCCGAACCCAACCCATCCCGCAGAGCTTCCAAATGCAATGCTGCAACTGTCTCGTCGGTTATAACGGCAACGCGAGGGCGCGGTAATAGTGGGGCAATACGCACGCCGGCCTGCGGCAACAGATCTGGTCCGATTTCCACGTCATATGAGCGCTCGCCCAGCTCTACATGTACTGATTGATGCATTTACTTTAGTTCCAAAACATCCGGGCGCGTCGCCAACGCTTCCAATACCCGATCGACCATGTCCTCGATTGCGGTTTCACCGTCGGATTCCGCCACCAAATCGGCCTGCGAATAAACCGGAATCCGGTCTTCATACAGCGCGCGCAAGGTCGCATGTGGATCTGAGGTGCGCAAAAGTGGACGCGTATCCTTGTGGCGTACCCGGTTCCATAACACACTAAGATCGGCTCGCAGCCAGATCGAAACACCTCTGTCTGAGATCATCTTGCGGTTTCTTTCCGATAGAAAGGCGCCGCCGCCAGTTGAAAGAATACATTTTTCTTCATCCAGCAGCCGGCTTATGACTTGGCTTTCCTTTTCACGAAAGAACGCCTCTCCATCTCGTGCGAAAATTTCTGGAATGGTCATATTAGCGGCCGATTCGATCTCGGCATCGCTGTCCAAAAAGGGGACACCCAGACGCATGGCCAGCGATCGACCTACTGCTGTTTTACCTGCGCCCATCATACCGACCAAAACAACCGTTTTGCGCAGGTCAAAACGCTGCGGCGGCTTATCCAAAGGTGCATTTTGCTGTAATTCGCTCATTTCATCTTGAATGACGTGATCTTGGAGAAAATGCCAGTTATAACTTGGACAAAATGAAAAAATGAGGCAGCGTTTACCATGGGCCGCATAATAAAGTTCTTCCTGTACCTAATTTGCCTGTGTTTCATCGGGTTGGTGGGCTACGCATACCTAGGTCCGTTTTTTGGCGCGGACTTTTCGGCACCTCAAAGTGAAATTCGCGAGCCGGTCAACTTGAATGCCGATTAGGACTGCCCTTTTAGCAATGTCTCTGGCGGGGGCAGCGCAAGCTCAGAGTGAAAAACCGCTGTCGGTGATCGACTGGTTGACTAATCCGCCGGAAAACTTGCCGGGTACCGTTCTGCTTGAGCCTCCAGTGACCGAGACAGGATTGCAGCCTGACGTTCAAGTGACTCCACTCGAATCTTTGTCGCCACCTCTGGGGCTAGTTTCTTCTTCTGTCACGGGACTGCCTGTAACCATGTGGCAAGGCAGCGATCCCAATCGATTGGATGAATTGATCCGGCGTGTACCTGTCAAGTCTATCCCAGCCATGCAACGGCTCCTGTTTACGCTGCTATTATCCGAAGCCCGCCCACCCTCTGGGCCCGATACGCAAGATCAACTTTTAATGTCCCGACTGAACCGTTTGATGCAGCTTGGAGCTGCCGATCCGGTTCAATCGCTCGTTCAGTTGGCGGGTCCAACCGATACGCAGTCGCGGTTTCAGAAATGGTTTGACGCAACACTACTGACCGGGGACGAAGACCGAAGCTGCAGTGCCCTAATCGCGCAGCCCAGTCTGTCGCGAGATTACTCCGCGCAAATTTTTTGCAAGGCACGAAGGGGTGACTGGGCGTCGGCAGCCCTGACGCTTGAGGCTGCTCACGCATTAGAAATTTTGCCGCCAGAGGAGCTGGCTCTTTTGGATCGTTTTCTCAGTCCCGAACTGTTTGAGGGAGCAGATTACCTTCCGGAACCCGAAAGCCCGGATCCGCTGACCTTCCGGTTGTTTGAGGCGATTGGAGAGCGTCTGCCAACCGCATCTTTACCGCGCGCCTTTGCAAATGCAGATTTGCGCGATGTTGCGGGGTGGAAAGCTCAGATTGAAGCGGCGGAACGCCTGACCCGAATTGGGGCACTGACACCCAATCAATTGCTTGGGTTATACACCGAAAGATCTCCGGCGGCATCAGGCGCCGTCTGGGACAGGGTATCTGCTGTTCAGAAGTTTGAGTCGGCCCTTCAATCGACCGACCGGCAGGAAATAGCGAAGCGCCTCACTATTGTTTGGCAGCAGATGCAAAATATTGGACTCGAAGTGCCTTTTGCTGAACTGTTCGCTGAAAGACTGGCAAACTTGCCATTGTCGGACCCGGAAGCAGAAAATTTACGGTGGCGCGTTTTGTTGCTGTCCGAAATTTACGAAGATGTGGCTCGCACAGTGCCGGAAGGACCAACCGAGAACCAGTTTCTGGCAGCGTTGGCACTTGGAGACCCAAGTGGTGCTCAGTCCCCTTCACCGCTTGCGGACGCAATCTCTGAAGGTTTTGTGTGGTCAGCGCCTATCCCTTCCGAAATCGAAGCTCTGTTGGACGACGGCCAATTAGGTGAAGCAATTTTGGAATCTATGACACTATTTGGTCATGGTGCCCGCGGAAACTTGGTCGATTTGACTGCTGCAATCGCCGCATTCCGTCGAGTGGGGCTTGAAAACACGGCAAGACGCGCGGCTTTACAATTGATGATCTTAGGCGGAGCCTGACCATGCCTTCACCGGCCTCTCAGGACTTATGGATTTCAACATTCCTGGAAGCGCAGGCGGCCGAACTTGGAGCGGCCACCAACACGCTTCTGGCGTATGGCCGTGATCTGCAAGATTTTTCGTCTTGGCTGGATCGCCACAAATCTGAATTTAATTTGGCCAGCAGAGACCAGATCGAAGGCTATCTAATTGACTGCGATGCCCAGGGGTTATCCCGCTCCACGCTGGCACGTAGGCTATCCGCGATAAAACAACTTTACCGATTTGCATTCGAGGAAGGCTGGCGCGAAACGAACCCCGCCATTCAGATAAAAGGTCCGGGGCGGCAGAAACGCTTGCCGAAAACGCTAGATGTAGCCGAGGTAGATCGCCTGCTTGAGGCCGCTCGTCGAACAGGTCGCAGTACGAGCGACAAAATCCGAAATACGTGCTTGATGGAGCTTCTTTACGCAACCGGAATGCGCGTGACAGAGCTGGTGTCGTTGCCAGTTTCATCTGCACGCGGCGATCCACGCATGTTGCTTATTTTGGGTAAAGGCGGCAAGGAAAGGATGGTTCCTCTGTCTCCGCCAGCCCGGGACGCGCTGGCCGCCTGGTTGATCTTGCGGGATGAGGCCGAAGATCAGGCAGTTGCCAAAGGCGTTCAAAGATCCCGTTTTCTGTTCCCTTCGCGAGGAAAATCAGGGCACCTAACGCGCCATCGTTTTTTTCTGTTGGTGAAGGAATTGGCGGTCGAGGGCGGCGTTTCACCTGAGAAAGTCACCCCTCATACCCTTCGTCATGCCTTTGCTACCCACCTCTTAGCAAATGGCGCGGATCTGCGATCCATTCAGACCCTGCTGGGTCACGCTGACGTGGCTACCACTGAAATTTACACCCATGTTCTGGACGAGCGCCTGTCCAAGCTGGTGCTGGAACACCACCCTTTGGCCAAAGATGATGGGTCGAACTAGGGCTAAACCCTTGATTGCACGAGGCCGCACCCCCATAACGGATGCAGAAACAGTAATTATCAAGGACCGATGGAACCCACTCCTTCTCTGCTAGATGGCGCTTTTTGGATCACTTCCTGCTCCATCCTCCTCCTGCTAGTGCTCTCGGGCTTTTTTTCCGGATCGGAAACCGCGCTTACTGCTTCATCCCGAGGCAAGCTGAGGGCGCAGGCAGATAAGGGATCGAGGGGTGCTAAAAAAGCTTTGGACATTACCGACGACAACGAACGCCTGATTGGATCGGTTCTGCTAGGCAACAACCTGGTGAACATCCTTGCGGCTTCGCTGGCAACAGCCCTATTCACACGGCTGTTCGGTGAAAGTGGCGTCGCTTTGGCCACCCTTGTCATGACTTTTCTGGTGTTGATCTTCGCGGAAGTGTTGCCCAAGACCTACGCTATTACGAACGCGGAAAAGGCAGCGGCAGCAGTCGCTCCGGTCATCAGTATCGTTGTGACCGTTTTCTCACCCATCGTTGCTGCGGTGCGTCTTTTGGTACGCGGTGTATTACGTATTTTTGGCGTGCAAATCGACCCTGACAGCAACATTCTGGCAGTACGAGAGGAAATTGCTGGAGCCTTGCAACTGGGCCACTCCGAAGGCGTCGTTGAAAAAGAAGACCGGGATCGCATTCTTGGCGCGTTGGACCTAGGAGACCGCGCCGTTGAAGAGATCATGCTGCATCGATCAAACATCGAGATGATCGATGCTGACGACGAACCCGAAGCCATTCTAAAACAGTGTCTCGAAAGTCAGCATACTCGCCTGCCGGTGTTCCGGGACGAACCGGAAAACATCGTAGGGGTTGTTCATGCTAAGGACCTGTTTCGAGCGATGTACGCTCAAGCCGGGGGAGCAGATGGCGACACAGAGCGATTGAAAACATTTGATATCTCAAAAGTGGCGAACGATCCCTATTTCGTACCCGAGACGACAACGCTGGATGACCAGATGCGGGAGTTTTTACGAATGCACAGCCACTTTGCCCTTGTGGTTGACGAATACGGATCGCTACGCGGTCTGATCACGCTGGAGGATATTCTGGAAGAGATCGTTGGCGAAATCGCTGACGAATTCGACATTGACGAAGAAGTACCTGTCACCCGAACGGAAGACGGCCAGTATCTTGTCGAAGGTGCCATGACGATCCGCGATGTAAATCGCGCGCTCGAGTGGAACTTACCCGATGAGGAGGCAAACACGGTTGCCGGACTTGTCATTCACGAAGCTCAGATGATCCCTACCGTCGGTCAGGTATTCTCATTTCATGGATTCCGTTTCGAAGTGACAGCCCGCGAGGGCAACCGGATTACTGGCCTGAAAGTCAGGCCCTTGTAAACGATGTTTCTCGCTTGGTGAAAACGACAATTTCGGTCGTTCCTGCGACAGAACAGTATCGCTCTGCCTTGCACCGTCTCGGCAACAATTGGAGGCGCAGATGAAAAACGCATGTCAGGTGGTCGTCATTGGCGGCGGAGTAGTAGGGTGTTCCGTATTGTACCACCTGACTAAGTTAGGTTGGTCGGACGTGATGTTATTGGAACGGTCCGAGCTGACTTCGGGCTCAACATGGCACGCGGCAGGAGGTTTCCACACGCTTAACGGCGACACTAACATGGCCGCGCTCCAAGGATATACGATCCGATTATACAAAGAGCTGGAAGAGATTACCGGAATGTCCTGTGGGCTGCACCATGTCGGCGGTATTACTCTGGCTGACAACCAAGACCGCTTCGACATGTTGTTGGCCGAGCGGGCCAAGCATCGGTTTATGGGTCTTGAAACTGAAATTGTCGGGCCCGAGGAAATTAAGCGGATCGCGCCCACAACGAACACCGATGGCATTATTGGAGCGCTATATGATCCATTGGATGGACACCTTGATCCGTCAGGCACCACTCACGCTTATGCCAAGGCTGCCAGGATGGGTGGCGCAGCAATCGAAACTCATTGCATGGTGGTCGAAACCAATCAGCGCGCCGATGGCACATGGAACGTTGTAACGGACAAGGGAACCATTCATGCAGAACACGTTGTAAACGCGGGCGGGCTTTGGGCACGCGAAGTCGGAGCAATGGCAGGCATCTATTTCCCCCTGCACCCCATGGAACATCAATACCTAGTAACTGACGCGATTCCAGAAATCGAAGCTATTATCGACGCCGGTGGAGAGCATCCACACGTCATGGACCCAGCCGGAGAAAGCTATTTGAGGCAAGAGGGACGCGGCCTTTGCATCGGCTTTTACGAACAGCCGTGCAAACCTTGGGCAGTTGACGGAACGCCGTGGAGCTTTGGGCACGAGTTACTGCCTGACAACTACGACAAAATCACTGACAGTATCGAGTTCGCTTATCGTCGGTTTCCGGTTCTTGCCAAGGCAGGCATAAAATCGGTCATTCATGGCCCGTTTACCTTTGCGCCTGACGGAAACCCACTGGTTGGGCCAGTACCGGGGATGAGAAATTATTGGTCCGCCTGCGGTGTGATGGCCGGGTTTAGTCAGGGCGGAGGCGTGGGTTTAACCCTTGCTCAATGGATGATCGAAGGCGAGCCGGAACGAGACGTCTTCGCCATGGACGTAGCTAGATTTGGAGACTGGATTAGCCCTGGCTATACACGGCCCAAGGTGATTGAAAACTATCAGAAACGTTTCAGCGTCGCTTACCCAAACGAAGAACTGCCCGCCGCGCGCCCCAATCGAACAACGCCCATGTATGATATTTTCAGCGAAATGGGCGCAGTATGGGGACAGCAATACGGGCTGGAAGTGCCCAACTATTTTGCTCAGTGCGGTGAACCGGGATATGAAACACCGTCATTTCGCAGGTCAGACGCCTTTGACGCGACCGGGCGTGAGGTGCGAGCCGTGCGAAACGGTGTCGGCATCAACGAGGTCCACAACTTCGGTAAGTACCTTATCACCGGTCCGGGTGCCCGTGCATGGTTGGATCGGATCATCGCAGGCCGGATGCCAAAGCCTGGCCGCTTGTCGCTAACTCCAATGTTGTCTCACAAAGGCAAGCTGATTGGGGACTTCACTGTGTGCTGCCTTAGCGAGACCGAATTTCAACTGACTGCATCATACGGCAGTCAGGCTTTTCACATGCGTTGGTTTGAGCGGAATGCTCAAGAAGACGTCGTTGTCGAAAACGTTAGTGACCGTTTGAATGGTTTTCAGATAGCAGGGCCGAAAGCCGCAAGTGTATTGGCCGAATGCACGCGAGATGACATCAAGGATTTCAAGTTTCTTGATGTCCGCCGCATGATCGTTGGCATGACCGACTGTACCGTTCAAAGGGTAAGCTACACCGGCGACCTTGGCTTTGAGATTTACTGCGATCCGATGGCTCAGCGCCAACTTTGGCAAACATTGTGGCAGGCTGGAAAGCCGCACAGTATGCAACCGTTTGGAATGCGGGCAATGATGAGCTTGAGGCTGGATAAGTTCTTTGGGTCATGGATGCGGGAATTTTCGCCGGACTATACAGCGGCTGAAACCGGCTTGGATCGTTTTATCGCGTTTTCCAAAAATGCGGATTTCATTGGTCGTGCACCTGCGGAGGCTGAAAGAGACAAGGGGTTGACCAGAAAACTCGTCTCATTCGAGGTGGATGCCGCCGACGCTGATGTGAATGCTTATGAACCGATCTGGTTGGATGGAAACGTTGTCGGTTTCTGTACTTCGGGCGGGTATTCACATTATGCTCAAAAATCCGTGGCGATGGGATTTCTACCTATCGAACGAGTAAGCGATGGCTTGGAAGTTGAGATCGAAATACTGGGGCAGATGCGAAAAGCGCGGGTAATATTGGAGCCTCTTTTTGACCCAGGCGGAGACAGAATGCGGGGATGACATAACCCCGCTTGGGTTACATGGTAACGACATGAAAAAGATACCAGTCATTCTGTTGGCCGCTGGCCAGTCCCAACGTATGGGCGGCGCAGACAAATTGATGCAAAAGATTGACGGTGTTCCGCTGCTTCGCCGCATGGCGCAGATTGCCGAACCAGTTGGGCCGGTTATAGTTGCCCTTCCTCCAGCGCCCCATCCCAGATACGAGGTTCTGAAAGGGCTGGACGTGTTGGCAGAACCAATCCCAAACGCCTCAGAGGGGATGAACGCTAGTCTGCGAGGCGCTTTGACCAGAGTGCCCCAAAAAGCAGATGCAGTTATGGTTCTGTTGTCGGATTTGCCGGAACTGACAAGTGATGACCTATTGGCGGTTTCACAGTCGATGATATCGCATCCACACAACCTGATCTGGAGAGGAGCCACTAACGATGGAAAACCCGGCCATCCGGTTATTTTTCATCATTCTCTGTTTCCCCAGTTATCCGAGTTATCCGGCGATAGCGGAGCGCAGGCGGTCGTTAGAAACAACATCGACAGGCTACATTTGCAGATACTGCCCAACCAAAACGCATTGATGGATCTGGATACGCCGGAAGAGTGGGCAAAATGGCAGGCAAAGCGGGCAAAGTGACTTAACGTAAGTTTCAAACAAAACACAGCCCGGTCTTTTCAGACCGGGCTGCTGCCCAAAACAGGACTACCACTTTCACCAATCTCAACGAGCGCAGCCATTCAGCCTAATAGGCTTACTGACCATTCCGCTGCCGAACCTAAACAAGACCCCCTCGTTAACATGCCGCTCCGCGCTATGGAGACTGAGATGTGCCTTCAACACCCCCTAGTGTCTCAGGCCCCTCACTTGGGCAAGATCATCGTCGCCTATCAGTCGCCTACAAACAATCTAAAATTGGACAAAAGGGTTAATTTTGACGCCTTCAGGTTGGCAATTTCGCAACAACAAACCAACTCCGTTTCTACTTTAAGTAGATTCTAAAAACCTGCCCGCAGATCAACTATCTATCCAATAAAATAGCTGTGCAGATATCGATTTGAATTGTCAGAACTAGATCGCCAGACCACACAACGGCTACAACAAAGAGAACAATTTTAAGTTGATTGCCTTGACAGAGCGAGCTTGTTCGACTTGATCGTTAACAAAATTGAATCAAATCCGCACTTGCGGCCAATAAGCATTTAAATCGACACCAAACGACCGATTCGCCACACGGCGTCGGCATGATTCGTTTCTCATCCTGTATTAGAAACGCGAAAAGTGGCAAAATTAAGGTATCTTAATTTTTTGATCAGAATCCACCAACACTCGGATGTCATTTCCTGACCATAAGCGCGGATCAAACCGCCCAAACAGACAGGAGTCATAATGAGCATCCGTAAATCTTCACTGCTTTTCCCTCGTACTTCCAATTGGGTCGGAGTCGGCGCACTTGGTGCCGCCTTGCTGGCGACGACCGCCCTGCCCTCTTTGGCAGACGAGGCTCTGGCCGACCTTGTGGAATCCGTTTCACCATCGGTCGTAACAATCATCGCTGAACAAAAATCTTCCCCAGTGCAAGCTCGTGACCAAGACTTTGATTTCAAAGGCCATCCATTCGGTGAGTTCTTCGAGCGTTTTGGCGGGCCCGAAGGCTTTCAAATGCCCGACCGTGGTCCTGGACAAGGGTTGGGTTCCGGTTTCGTCCTTGATGAGGATGGCTACATCGTAACCAATCATCACGTGGTCGACAACGCCAGTTCCGTAACTGTACGTCTCAGTGACAACCGGTCATACGAAGCGGAAGTCGTTGGCACTGACGCATTAACCGACATCGCCGTTTTGAAGATTGACGCCGGTGAAGACCTTCAAGCCGTGCGGCTTGGCGACAGCGACGTAATACGCGTTGGCGAAGATGTTGTTGCGATTGGTAATCCGTTTGGGCTTAGCTCGACGGTAACCACAGGGATCGTTTCGGCCAAAGGCCGCAATATCTCTGAAGGTCCTTACGCTGAATTCATCCAAACAGATGCAGCTATAAACAAAGGCAATTCAGGCGGTCCGCTATTCAATATGGAAGGCGAAGTGATCGGCGTGAACTCGGCCATTTATTCACCCAGTGGTGGTTCTGTGGGCCTTGGGTTTGCTGTTACTTCGAACATCGTTGAACACATCACCGCAGATCTTCGGGATGATGGTCAGGTAAGCCGCGGCTGGTTGGGTGTCTCTATCCAGAATGTCAGCCCTCAGCTGGCAGCAGCTCTCGGTATTGACGAAACCTCGGGAGCGTTGGTCTCGGATGTTGTTGACGGCAGCCCAGCGGACGGAACTCTTCAACAGGGCGACGTTATCCTGAGCTTTAACGATGAAGCCATCGACTCCAGCAGCGATTTGCCGATCCTTGTCGGCACGACCAAGGTGGGATCTGACAGCGTTCTAACCGTTCTTCGCGATGGCAAAGAACAAAAGATCGAAGTGACTATAGGTCAACACCGATCGGCTGAAGCCCAGATCGACAACATCGCCGACGACAAGGTTGAAGGCACGTCATTGGGCGTTACCGTGGCACCACTGACAGAAAGCACCCGGACTGAAATGGGCATGTCCGAAACAGTGGATGGTGTGGTTGTAACAGAATTGCAACCTGAAAGCCCAGCAGCCAAAGCCGGACTTCAGCGTGGCGACGTCATCGTTCGGATTGGAAATCAGGACACAGTGACGCCAGATGCCCTGAAAGCAGCGCTGGAAAGCGAAAAGACTGACCCTGCGTTGCTGTTGATCAACCGTGGCGGGAATCAGATCTTTGTCGCAGTCGAGATAGCCTGACACCAAGCCCAAGTGCGCCACGTGATGGGGAGATCTGGCGCACTATTCCGGCCAGCGCGGTTTGTCCACGTGCTGTCGGAAAGGCCGGGTGCGGCTATGCACCCGGCCAGTTTTTTTTAGGAAGAGACTATGTTTATATCGCGAGTAAAGGGAGCCCCGACCATGAGCAGACGGCTGTTGATCGTTGAAGATGACGAAGACACACGTGACTTCATCGCCAAAGGTTTTAGCGAAGAGGGCTATGTAATCGAGGCCGCTTCTGATGGTCGCGAAGGACTGTACCATGCCACTGACGGCGGGTTCGATGCTGTTGTGCTGGACCGAATGCTGCCTGGGCTGGATGGCTTGTCGTTGATCAAGTCGATGCGAGCTGCAGGAGTAAAAACCCCTGTATTGATGCTTACGGCCATGAGTGCGGTCGACGAGCGTGTCAAAGGCCTACGGGCCGGAGCAGACGACTACTTGGTTAAGCCGTTTTCATTTCAGGAACTCCATGCCCGTATCGAAGCCCTCTTGCGCCGCCCTCAGGAGTCGGAAGAAACTGCCACCTTGGGGTGTCGCGACCTTGAGATGGATTTGCTGACCCGCAAAGTGACACGCAATGGTCGCGAAATCACGCTCACGCCGCGCGAATTTCAAATTCTCGAGTTTTTCTTGCGCCGCAAAAACCGCGTCGTTTCCCGCACAATGTTGCTGGAAGGCGTATGGGATTATCATTTCGACCCCAACACGAATGTCGTCGATGTCCATATTTCTAAACTGCGCCGTCAGCTGGACGAAGGTGGCGACGATCCGATAATTGAAACCGTCCGGGGCGCCGGATATATGGTTTCGGATGCATAACGTTCTGCTTTCACTAAAGAATTCCCGGACAAGATTAGTGCTGGCCAGTATGGTGCTCAGCACATTGTTGACTGCGGCCATTCTGGCAATGGTATACGTCACGGCCAACCGAACTATCGCCAGTGAAACCAGGTCCGTTGTCTCCGCAGAATTGACCGGGTTATCAGACGAGTATGAGCGGCGCGGTTTGATCGGCCTGATGAACGCGATAGAGCGACGACTTCCCACCGCCGCGGATCGCGACGCGCTTTACTTGCTTACCGGTCGGCAAGGAACCAAGTTGGCCGGAAACCTTGTGAGTTGGCCCGACGATGTAATAGCCGGCAGCGGTTGGGTCGAGTTGCAGCTCCGAAAAGGCGAAACTGACGAATACGTGCCGATCTCTGCTGCATCAATTCGCCTTCCCGGTGGTGAGCGTCTTTTGGTCGGGCGCGACGCCCTGGCGCGACAGCAATTTGATCGTATCTTATTCAGAACGGTCGGACTGGCGCTTTTAACAGCATTTGCGCTCAGTTTATTGACCGGCTGGTTGCTTACAAGGCTGGTTTTCTCGCGCCTAAAGGACTTCGCTGATACTGCAGACAACATAGTTTCGGGCGATCTTTCGCTTCGAATGCCATTGCGAGGAACAGGAGACGAGTTCGATCAAGTGGCCGGAACGCTTAACAACATGCTGGATCGAATTGAAGAGCTGATTAGTAATCTACGTACCACATCAAACTCCATCGCCCATGACTTGCGCTCGCCTCTGTCGCGGCTGCGCCAACGTGTCGAAGCGCTTAGTGAACCAGAAAAGACCGACGAAGAGCGCGAAGTCGACATGGCGCGGGCAACTGGCGAGATCGATCATGTTCTGCGTGTTCTGACACAATTGACCGAAATATCACGCGCCGAAGCAGGATTGGGCCGAGAGCAATTCGAACCGATAAACCTTCGCCAACTAGTCGAAGACGTAGTGGAACTGTATGAACCTGTGGCGTCCGATCAAGGCATACAACTTGAAGTAGTAGGTGCTTCTGAACCAATTCAGGGCCATCGCCCACTGCTGTCCCAAGCTCTGTCCAATCTGCTGGAGAATGCGATGCGATATGCGCCGCACGCCTCAAAAATCACCATCGGAATCCGCGAAAATGGCCCATACACTCTATTAAGCGTTCGAGATCGCGGACCCGGGGTGCCTGAGGCCGATCTTCCACGCCTGCAAATGCCTTTTGTCACACTGGACCCAGCCAGAACACAACGGAACGCAGGTTTGGGGCTGGCTTTAGTCGCCGCCATTTCACACATGCACGGCGGAGCTTTCATGGCACGTAATTGCCAGCCGGGGCTTGAAACTATCTTGAAACTGGCGCGGACTCCCTAATTAGGAATGCCGTTGATCGCCAAAGTTTTGTTTTTGTAGCGTTTATCCTCGGTCACATCCGCACCGAACCAATCAGGAGGTGAATAAGCGCGCGCGGCTTCTTCGGAGTTGAACTCAATCTCGACCAAACACAAAGAAGAAAGAGAGCCCAAGAATACATCTAACTCAAATGTCCGCCCGTCAGGCAGTAAGCCAGTGTAGCGCTCTTTCTCTACCCTTCTACCCTCTGTTTCAGGCCAAAAGATTTCGAACTGCGCACCTGAAATTTCAGCCTCACGCTCGACCCGTGCGATGTCACCTCCTCCCTTAAGGGTCATAAAATATTGGTCATTTTTTTGTCGAAGTCGCAATTCAGTCGAATCGTCAGGGTGGGTCAAATAGCCTTGGCGCACGAACGCTTTGCGGGTCTGCGAAAGGTCAGGCATCGTCGCGACCAAAAATTTGCGTTCAATTTCTAAGCTCATCTTTTTGAATCCAACCCTTTGTTCAATTCCTTGAACAGTTCCCTGTAAGCCAATCCGGCAACGCTCCGACTGGCGTAAGTGACGACCGGAGCGCGATATAGACCCATTCGTTCAATATCAGCTGAAAAGGGGATGCTCGTACTCATAAAACGCTTGCGGTATTGCTTGCGCATGGCTGCTATCGTTTCCACGTGCAGTTTTTTACGCCTCTGCACCATAGAGAAGAAGGCGCGTAGTTTTTTCTTGGGAAGTTTGTGTTCATCAAAGAAACCGACCAATTGGTCGAACGTTCGTTCAGACAAGGTACTTGGAATAACCGGAACCACAATAGTATCAGCGGCCTTAAAGATGTTTTCGGATAGGGTCGAAAAGTTTGGCGGGCAATCCAAAACAATCACGTCGTAGTCCCCACCAACAGACTTCAGTGCCTTTTTCAAACGCGATCTTTTATTGCGCATTCGGGATAGAAAGACGTCAAAATCGCGATACGTCATATTTGCCGGTAATACGTCCAAGTTCTTAAAATCACTGGCTCTTATCGATTTGGTAAAGCGTTTGACGTCTTCGAAAAAACGCGCTTCGGTAAGTTTCTTTGAAGGTTTAACCCGAAGGTAAAACCCAGATGCCCCTTGCGGATCGAGATCACACAGTAAAACATGCATTCCCGCCTGTGCACAGGCATAAGCCAAGTTAACCGAAGTTGCAGTTTTTCCAACACCGCCCTTATTGCTGTAACAGGCAATGATTTTCATTCCTCAGTCCCCCGGTGTTTGAAACAGGATACGGAACAGCTCTCGGATGTCCGGACTGTCGAAATGTTGGAAGTTAGAGACTACCCTTTCCCTCTCAGCCTGTTGCCTTTGGTTGAGAATTGCTATCAATCCTCCAACCGACAATCCAAGATTCGCGTCAACTTGACCCGAGCTGGAACTTTGTTGGACAGCAAAAGCCAACAAAGCGTCTTGCTGAACCGAACAATCATTGAAATCTCCAAGATTGTCCTGTAGCCGTTTCAAAGGTTTGATAATTGTTTTGAATGCCTTAGCATCGAAAAGCTGGGCAAAAAACTCCATGAGGTACCGCAGCTTTTTGCAGTGAATGCGCAACTCATGAACTGCCTCGTCAGGGGTTTCAGGATCGATACTACGAGCCAGCTTGCAGACCTTTCGGTAGCGTTTCCAGATCAGAGAGCAAGCATATTTATAAGCACCAAGGTCGGCATTTTGGCCAAATTCCAAACGCGTTGGATCGTCAAATTGAGCTGCCAGCTTTTTCATCGACTGGTCGTAACTGGCACTCCGAAACCTGCGAGACAACTTCTTCTGCTCACGTGCGCGTTCTGTTTCAAATTGATCAAACATCTTGCCCAATCCGGCGTGAAGAGACGGCGGCACAAGTTTGAAGTAACTTTCTCTTTCCAGCAGATAGACATCAAGATCCCTTAGCCGACCGGTTGGAGACATCAGATCGGAAAAGATGCGTTTAAGTTCGGCAGTCTCTTGGTCGGAAAAAACTCCTTTGAAAAGGCTCAATACGGACCGGACTCGGCGCAAGGACACGCGGTAATCGTGAAGAAACTCGGTGTCGATGTCGGCAATCACGCCTGCTTCATTTTTTCGCGCGACGGCAATGAAAGTTCGGATGATTTCCGTCGCAGCCTCGGACGCCGGTTCCAACTTGCCAAGGTGTATGGTCGGCTTGGCTTGATATTGTTCCACATTCGGGAATAAAGCTCCGAACACGGTTTCTAGGCCGTGATGCGATCCGGCCATTGAACGCAATGAGCCCTTAACGGTCTCAAAAGCGCGGTCGTAACCACGCAGTCTTTGGATCGAAGCCAATGAAACCTGCCCGGCATCGGACCTTAGTGCTACAAAAGAGCCTCTGACCACTGTTTTCTGCAATTCGTCAAGCGCGGCTAAAGAGCCGGTTTCGATGATCCCCCTGCCTATCTCTGTCAACGCGCGCAGCGGTGGAAATCCAGCCAAGGAGTCCCGAACGGGTCCATCAGGCAATTCATTCACAAACTTGCCATAGCCTTTGCCGGCCTGCGAAACCCACACTTGGTCCGGCTGCAGCAATTGTAATCTATTTCCGGATTCGATCAGAAGACATCCAGAATTTCGAAGGGACTGGTCATGATCATCAAGAATGACAAATGGTTTTTTCTGCTGATGCAGTTCAGCTTGCAGCGTCAGGTTACTGTCAGCTTGCAGAGCAACATCCAAGTCGAACGCGCCGGGAAATACTACCAAATCGTTATCTGCATCCGACATGCTCGACCCTTTTTCGCCTTATTCAGGTAGTCTTGAACCAATGTCTCAACGATTTTTGAACGCTGCTGCCTTCCTCGATGGCCCTGATCTTTAATGCCTTTGGAGTTTTTCCGTCCAACCTTAATGAGGTGTTCTTTTTCACTTTGGACATCATCACCCCTATGACAGCATGACGTCATGAAATCTCAACTTATCTATACGATCAAGGTTCCTTAAAGAATAAGTCGGAATTAATTGACAAATGTAGCCCTGTGTTCGCCAATTCGAATATGTGCCCGGTTTTAAGAACAGAAAAATAATCTGACCGTGTTTTGACTTAAAATTGACCGCTTGAGAGACGGTCGTCTTTACGTCGATTATGGTCCGCTTTGAACCACTGCCATACGGCATGAGTTGGCCACGATTTCAATGTGAGCGTAAGTGTTTAAGTTTGATGAATAAACCAGGGTGACAGATTGGCAGCGTCCAGATAGAACGGCGCCATGACCGATCCTGTCTCCTCCATTCGCAACCTTGGCCCTGCCTATGAGGACGCTTGCGCCCGCGCGGGAATTCATTCGGCGCAAGAGCTTCGAGATTTGGGAGCAGACGAAGCATACGCTAGGCTATTAACTGCTGGCACCAAACCGCACTTTATCGGTTATTACGTTCTGGTCATGGGCTTGCAGGGCCGCCCGTGGAACGATTGCAAAGGCGATGAAAAGAAAGCTTTGCGCGAGCGGTTCGACTTGATCAAAGCAAATGCGCAAAGCTCTCCGGCGAGCCAGATGATTTCAGAACTGGATGCACTTGGCGTTCGCGTTAATGTTCAAGACTTTGAACAAACTTAAAGTGCCGCGCCACAAATCGGGCGCGACGTCTTTACATTTTCGGTTGGCCCACTAGCCGACCAATTCAATTCCGGAAAAGAAGTAGGCAATCTCTACCGCGGCAGTTTCAGGAGCGTCTGAACCGTGAACCGAGTTTTCCCCGACGGACTCGGCGAACTCAGCTCGGATGGTTCCGGGTGCCGCGTCAGCGGGATTGGTCGCGCCCATGACTTCGCGATTTTTCGCTATGGCACCTTCGCCTTCCAGAACCTGAACAACGACCGGAGCTGAGGACATAAATTCGCAAAGCTCGTCATAAAAAGGGCGCTCGGCGTGGACTTCATAAAACTTGCCAGCTTGTTCCTTTGTCATATGGATACGCTTTTGCGCGACGATGCGCAGACCGGCTTCTTCAAATTTCGCGTTAATTTTGCCGGTCAGGTTGCGGCGTGTCGCATCCGGTTTGATGATTGAGAATGTGCGTTCCAGTGCCATGTAGGCCTCTCCTTAAGTTGCCAGCGCGGATTGCACCACGCCAAAATCCATCGCGCGCCGCGTAGCATGGTATTTAACTTAAGAAAAGCGTTATGATGGCTGCTGTTCACTCAGGTGATCAGATTGCGTCTGGCAAAGGGTCAGTCACATCCACCCATCGTATATAGAGCACGGCAAGCAGCCCCACAAAACTACTTGCGCACATCATTCCCAGTACCAGAAAGGGCCCATTTGCTGGACTAACAAATGCACCTGTCATCGAGGTGAGCACCGCCCCAAGTGCGACGATCATAGCACCAGATAAACCTGCAGCACTTCCTGCCAATTTCGGGCGAACAGACATTAATCCCGACGATGCATTGGCGTTCGTTAGCCCGTTTCCAAAACCTACGAAAATTGCCGAACCAAAGAAAACCCACACGGAGCCTTGGCCGGCAAGGAACAAAGATAGTCCAACAAACGGGCCAACAGATGCGAATATCCGGCCTATCAGGATCATTGTCGTCAACCTAGTTCGCGTGGCTATACGTCCCGTTATGAAATTGCCGACCATGAACCCGCCCGTAATGATGCCTATTCCCAAACCCAACATTGCCGGAGTCAGATCAAACCACGCCTGTGCGACCAGCGGCGCCCCGGTAATAAAACTGTAGAACCCCCCAATTGAAAACGCCATGCAAAGCGCATAACCCCAAAACCTGCGGGCCCGAAACAAATGCGGGTACTCGCTTAACTGTGCGCTAAAAGTAGACGAGCGTTCTGAATTGGTTTCCCCCATGTCCGCCCACAAAAGTGCCAGCAATCCTGTGCCTGCTAGCGAGTAAAAAACAAACCCCGCCCGCCAACCAAACAACATATCAAGTGCACCGCCCAGCATTGGCCCTAACATCGGGGCAAGCGCCATGGCCATAGCAACGTACCCCAACTTACTGGCCGCCTCGTTCGGCGGGTACATATCCCGGATCGTGGCACTGGATAAAACTGATCCTGCAACCACAGATGCCTGCAACAAACGAAATCCAAGAAATACCCAAATCGTCTCGGCCAGAACGCAGCCGAACGAAGCACATGCAAAAAGCCCCATGCAAATCAACAACACCGGTCTTCGACCAAAACGATCTGACAGCGGCCCAATGATCAGTTGTAATACGGCTGACACCGCTAAATATCCGGCTACAGATATGTTGATCAGCGAATAGTCGACCTGGAAATCTTCGCTCATTCGAGCGAGCGAAGGCAAAAACAAATTCAGGGACAAAACCGACAGCGCCGTCGCAAATACCAGTGTTACCAACGATGGGGGCGTCCGTGCCGCGCGCATGATATGAACCGAATTAAAAATTTTGCCGGGTCAGCGCTAGCACATTGAACATCCGTTGAACACGTCAAGCTGCTGGCGGCTACTTTATTGCTCTGGTAATAGCGCGTCATGCTCAGGATCCAGAACATAAATTATGCCATCGAAGGCCGTCCGCTGTTTGATGGGGCCAGCGCAACAATACCCGCTGGTCACAAGGTCGGCTTGGTTGGTCGCAACGGGACCGGAAAAACTACGCTTTTCCGCCTGATCCGAGGGGAATTGGCACTGGAGTCTGGCGAAATCACGCTTCCAAAACGTGCTCGTATCGGTGGTGTCGCGCAAGAGGTGCCATCGTCAGAGGTATCACTGATCAACACGGTATTGGCCGCCGATACCGAACGCAGCGAGTTGATGGCCGAAGCCGAGAACGCGTCGGACGCAGATCGTATTGCCGAGATACAAACCCGGCTTGCCGATATCGACGCTTGGTCGGCCGAGGCTCGGGCAGCTTCGATTCTCAAAGGACTGGGGTTCGATGATGATGAGCAGCTAAAGCCATGCTCGGACTTTTCTGGTGGTTGGCGAATGCGGGTTGCTTTGGCGGCTGTCTTGTTTTCGCAACCAGATCTTTTGTTGCTGGACGAGCCAACCAATTATCTAGATTTGGAAGGCTCATTGTGGCTGGAAAGTTACCTGGCCAAATACCCCCACACTGTGATCATCATCAGCCATGATCGCGATTTGCTAAATCGCGCAGTCGGGTCGATCCTACATCTGGAAGACCGCAATTTAACGTACTATTCGGTGCCCTACGATAAATTCGCCGAACGCCGCGCTGAGCGGCTGGCACAAGCGGAATCAGAGAACGCAAAGGCCAAAGCGCGCATAGCACACCTACAAAGCTTTGTAGATCGGTTTCGGTACAAGGCATCCAAGGCAGTTCAAGCTCAATCCCGGCTGAAAATGATTGAGCGAATTCAACTAATTTCGACCCCGCAAGAGGCTGCACTTCGCGCATTCTCTTTCCCAAAGCCCGAGGAACTGTCACCGCCAATCATACAGCTCGAAGGAGGCGTGACCGGCTACGGCGAAACTGAGGTGTTGCGTAGGTTGAACCTCCGCATTGATCAGGATGACCGGATCGCGCTTTTGGGCAAGAACGGACAAGGCAAATCGACCCTGTCAAAGCTGCTTTCGGACAGGTTGCCTTTGATGGCTGGTAAAATGACACGTAGTTCGAAAATGCGGATAGGGTATTTCGCTCAGCATCAGGTGGATGAATTATATGTCGATGAAACACCGCTGGATCATTTGCGGCGACTTCGCCCGGAAGAGGCACCTGGAAAGTGGCGATCGCGGCTGGCTGGTTTTGGGTTAAACGCCGATCAGGCGGAAACCAAAGTTGGTCGACTATCAGGTGGACAAAAAGCGCGGCTTTCACTGTTGATCGCAACAATCGATGCGCCGCATATGCTGATTTTGGACGAACCAACCAACCATCTTGACATCGAAAGCCGTGAGGCGTTGGTCGAAGCGTTAACTGCTTATTCAGGATCAGTTATTCTAGTCAGCCACGACATGCACCTGCTGTCACTAGTTGCAGACCGCCTGTGGCTGGTCTCGGATGGCACTGTAAAAACCTATGAAGGTGATCTTGAGACTTATCGTTCAATGCTTTTGGCGCGGGACAAACCAATCAAAGAAAAACCTTTGACACCCAAGCTCAAACGGCCCTCCCGCGATGCAGTGTTGGCTATGCGCGCGGATCTGCGCAAATGCGAGGACCGGATCGAAAAGTTGACTGACATGCACGAAAAACTGTCAACGAAACTGGCCGACCCTGCGTTGTACCAAGACGACAGGATCGACGATTTGGAAACCTGGAACCGCAAATTTGCAGAAGTGGTCGAAGCAATGCAAAAAGCCGAGGCACTGTGGGTCGCGGCGGCTGAACGGCTGGAACAGGCGGAAACCACATGAATGATCCCGTTTTTGAAACCAAAGCCATGATCGCAGGCATGCGCCCCGCAATCCAACCGGGTGAGTTCGCATTTGTGATCTGGCCTAAAGATAAGGTGTGGCCCAAAGGAACACGTGCAAGCATTGTCGAAGCGGAAGGTCTTTCGCTTGTGGTGCCAATCGATGCAGCCCCGTCGGACGCGCTCGCAATGCGTTGCATAACGTTGCAAGTGCACTCCTCATTAGAAGGTGTGGGCCTTATGGCCGCCGTATCTGACACCCTGGCGAAATCAGGAATTCCTGCAAATGTGATTGCGGGCTATCACCACGACCATGTCTTTGTACCTACCCATCAGGCGCAAACGGCGTTGGACCTTCTGATGACACTGCAGCAGAGCGCAACGGAATGATGGAATTTGCGTTCTTCGTAACTGCATTCACTACATTATTCGTGGTCATCGACCCGTTTGGCACAACGCCAATCTTTGTTGCAATGACGCAGGATATGGACGCTCGCGACCGTCGTCGAACGGCGCTGCGAACGTGCCTGACGGCATCCTGTATATTGATTGCATTTGCCGCCTTTGGCGAGGCAGTGCTTGGTTTTGTCGGCATCTCGATGGAGGCGTTCAGAGTGGCCGGCGGGGCGCTGCTGTTTCTGACCGCTCTCGACATGCTGTTTGAACGTCGGACTAAGCGGCGGGAAGATCGTGCTGAGCAGGAGGAGCATCCTGATCCTTCGGTTTTCCCATTGGCCATTCCATTGGTCGCCGGACCGGGTTCAATCGCGACGATTATTCTGCTTGCAGGAGAGCACCCAGGAATTCAGGGAATTGTCACCGCCTGCGTAGTCATGCTTGCGGTCATGGCTGTGGTTCTAGCGTTCTTTATGGCGGGGGGCTTGATCGGCCAAATTCTTGGCAAGACTGGGCTGAATGTCCTGACCCGCCTTCTTGGCATGTTGCTTGCGGCACTGTCAGTTCAGTTCATATTGGACGGGCTCAAGGCCTTTGGTTTTGCGTCATAAATACCCATATAGGGCACACGTGAACTTATCTGGGTGACAGCATGGGATTGGATGGCGACAGTTTAGCAAGATTGGCTTACCTGAGCCTGCTGGGCGCGGCCTTGCTTGCGTGGTTCTTTACACAGAACCGGCAGTCGATTGGTAAGACTATGCAGCAGGCTTTGGCTTGGGTTTTCATTTTTATCGGCGTCATAGCTATTGTCGGCCTGTGGGAAGATATCCGCACGACTGTTGGCCCTTCAGCGCATCTTTCCGTCACTGAAAGCTCGATTGAAGTTCCTCGTTCCGTTGATGGGCATTATTACCTTCCAATGCTGGTGGATGGAGAACCCATAACGTTTCTGGTCGATACAGGTGCCAGCCAAATCGTTCTAAGTTCGCAGGATGCAAAACGGGTCGGGATCGACCCCGATCAACTTAATTATATTGGCCGTGCTTTTACAGCTAACGGAGAAGTCCGTACTGCTCCGGTACGTCTTCAAAGTTTAACGCTGGGACCAATTTCAGATAAAAATGTTTCCGCCTGGGTCAATGAAGGTGAATTGCACCAATCTTTGCTGGGTATGGATTATCTACAGCGTTTTTCCGCGGTTCAATTCTCTGATGGCCGCTTGATCTTGTCCCGTTAAGCGGCCTGCTGTCACTTTACAGATTGAGAACAAAATAGGAACATGTTAATCTTTCAGTATGTCTACGCATCTTCTTGGCCGCAAACCTGCGCGTGAAACGCCGGGGGTTGCTCTTCATCCGCAGATCACACTGCAACTAGCCCGCGTGCACGAGGCCTGCGGTCCAGCCAGGCGCAGCTTTGCCATGTGGTTGGCCGGTCAGACACAAGGTCCGGTCCTGTGGATTTCTCCTACATGGGAGCCCGGCCAGCTAAACCCAGACGGGATGATGGCCTTTGCCGATCCGGCCCGCTTCCTGTTTGTCCGCCCTACCCGCGCCGAAGATCTGCTGTGGTGTATGGAAGAGGCGCTGCGGAGCGGGGCGATTCCATTAGTCATTGGCGACCTACCTGGCGCACCGGGGCTGACACCGGTGCGTCGCATGCACTTGGCTGCCGAACAAGGCGGCACGATGGGGCAAGCCCCACTAGGGCTTTTGCTGACACCCGGAAACGGTGGCGCACAAGGGGTCGAGACGCGCTGGCACATGGCTGCGGTCCATAAAGGCGAGGCAAGGCGCTGGACTCTAACCCGCCGCCGTGCCCGCGCACTGCCCCCGGTAAGTTGGCGCGCCACCCAAACCGAGTCGCGCGCCGGACTGAACCTGCAACGCATCGCCTCAAAAAACGCAACCAAATAAACCTAAAAAAAACGCGCAACTTTTGACTGGCCAAAACATAAGGCGAGTCATAGCGTCCCGCCATGACCCATCCGATTCATGATAGCCGCTACGCTTGGACCCGCCTTGCGATCACCCTGATAATTGCAACCGTAGCGAACGTCGGAATGTGGGCCGTAATTGTCGTAATGCCGGCAATCGAAACAGAATTTGGTGCAGGACGCGCCGAGGCGTCCATGCCCTACACTCTGGCGATGATCGGCTTTGCCCTGGGAAATATGTGGCTGGGGCGGCTTGTAGACCGGATGGGAGTTACCAAAGCCCTGATCGGGGCTGCAGTGTTAAGCGCCATCAGTTATCTACTGGCAACACTCGCGCCAAACATGATTTTGCTTGCAGCAGCACATCTCCTGCTGGGTCTCGGTACGTCGGTCGGCTTTGGCCCACTAATTGCCGATATATCACACTGGTTCATGCGTCGGCGCGGGATTGCAGTGGCTCTCGTCGCAAGTGGGAATTACCTGTCCGGCGCAATCTGGCCGACTTTGCTGTCGGGAATTCTGGCGCGCGACGGTTGGCAACTGGTTT